>DASYZR010000019.1 GCA_035945995.1 bacterium | reverse complement strand
GGGCCCGCCTCGACGCGTCTCATGTGCCGGGTTGGACGACCGCCCCCCGGGGGCGCGGAATCAGCCCCCGATCTGCGACATGATCCGCTGGCGCGGTATGACGTGGCGCGCCAATCCGTGGCCCCACGGCTTCCGGTAGGCCGCGGCCGCGAACCGCTCGCGGAGCTCCTCGTAGGAGGCGCCGGCCCTCAGCGGCGCGCGCAGGTCCACCTCGTCGTCGCGCAGGAGGCACAGCCGGAGGCGTCCCTCCGCCGTGAGCCGGAGCCGTCCGCACTGCGCGCAGAACGGCTGGCTCACCGCGCTGATGAACCCGAGCGTCCCGCGCGCCCCGTCGAGCCGGTACGTGCGCGCCGGATCGTAGCCGCTCGTGTCGATCGGCGCGAGCGGACCGAGCACCGCCTCGATCTTCGCCATGGTCTCGGCGGTGGGCACGTAGGCGCTGGTCTGAAACCCCGCGACGCTGCCGAAGGGCATCATCTCGATAAACCGGACGTCCCAGCCGCGGTCGAGCGTCAGCCGGGCCAGGTCGGCCACCGCGCCTTCGTTGAACCCGCGCACGACCACGGCGTTGACTTTGACCGGCGAGAGGCCGGCCCGCTCGGCGGCGTCGAGGCCCGCCAGCACGTCCTCGAGCCGTCCCCAGCGGGTAATGCGCTGGAACTGCTCGGGATCCAGCGTGTCGAGACTGACGTTCACCCGGCCGAGGCCCGCTTCGGCCAGCGGCTGGGCCAGCCGTCCCAGCAGCACGCCGTTCGTCGTCATCGCGATGTCCTGCATGCCGTCGATCGCGGCGATCCGGCGCACCAGGTCGATGAGACCATGGCGAACCGTCGGCTCTCCGCCGGTCAGCCGGACCTTGCGGACGCCGAGATCGGCGGCGACCCGCAGGACCAGCAGGATCTCGTCGTCGCTCAGCAGCTCGTCGGTGGGCTTGAACTGCATCGCCTCCGGCATGCAATAGACGCACCGGAGGTTGCACCGGTCCGTGAGCGAGACGCGGAGGTCCCGGATGTCCCGTCCGTACTGGTCTCTCATCGCGGTCCATTATACCAGAAGGCCGCCCGGGCCGCCGGAGGGAGAGCGTCGGGACCGCCGGGCGGGCGGCATGGGATTGAAAGCGAGTCCGCGGTGATCTGGTTCTCGACGGCGAAGCGGTCGTGCTGCTAGACTGTCCATGATCGCCGGCCCCCGTAGCTCAACCCGGCAGAGCACCTCACTTGTAATGAGGGGGTTACCAGTTCGAATCTGGTCGGGGGCTCCAGATTCTCCTAGGCTTTGGTTGATTCAAGCAGCCTTGGGCCGAACGACGGTCCTTTGGAGGACGATATGGTTCCGGAAAGACAGGCACGGCTTCGCGAGTTCGCTCAACGCTACACCGCGGCGTGGCGCAGTCAAAACGCACCGAGCGTGGCCGAATTCTTCTCGCCCGGGGATCGCTCACCATCAATGGCGGTTCTCCGGCGCTCGGCCGCGAGGCGATTGGCCAGGCCGCACAGGGCTTTATGACCGCCTTCCCCGATTTGGTGGTCATGATGGACGATCTCCTCGACCATGGGGACAAGGTCATTTATCAATGGACGCTCACAGGTGCGAATACTGGACCCGGAGGAACCGGAAAGCGGGTCCGAATCACCGGCTTTGAGGAGTGGCGGTTCGGCTCCGATGGCCTGGTCGCCGAATCTCAAGGGCACTTCGATGCGGCAGAATACCGACGCCAAGTCGAGCATGGAATCGACGGGAGCGTGTAGGTTCCCAACATGAAAGGGTGGGGAGCCCCGCCTAAACGGCTCTCGCGAGATTTATCATCGCATCGTCACCGGTACGACGCGACGAAGAGCATCCAAACCACCCCGAAACGGTCCGCCACCATGCCGAACCGCGACGAACAGCGATTGGCGTTACTCTGGCTCAGAGGAGGCGGACATGCTGAAGGAGTTTCGGGAGTTCGCAATGCGGGGGAACCTGCTCGACATGGCGATCGGGATCATCCTCGGTGCGGCCTTTGGGCGCATCATCTCGTCGCTCGTGAACGACATCGTGATGCCGCCGATCGGTCTTGCGCTCGGCGGGCTCGACTTCGCGAATCTCTTCGTCACCCTAAAAGGCGGCCCGTATCCCTCCGTCGCGGCCGCAAAAGCAGCGGGGGCTCCCACGATCAACTACGGGGTCTTCATCAACACGATCATCGACTTCGTCATCGTGGCGTTCGTCATCTTCCTCGTGATCCGACAGGTCAATCGCATGCGGCGCCAGCCCGCGGCTGCGCCGACTACGAAGCCGTGCCCGTACTGCCTGTCGGCAATTCCGCTCGGCGCCGTGCGCTGTCCGAACTGCACGTCCGATCTGAAGGCGGCCTGACCGCGGGTGGACCAGTGGGGCTGCCCAATCACGCGGCATCGATGAGTGCGACTATACCCCACACTCCTTGGGCCCATCGGGCACACCCGTGTGTCTCGGCGCCCGCCGGCGCAAGAAGGGGCGCTCCCGTATCCCGGCGAAAGCGCCTCGCACGTTTCAACGCCGCGAATACGCGGTGTCCCGGGAGGGGGTCTGCATGCGACGTGTCATCGCGGTAATGGTCACCGCCGTACTGATTGGCGGCTGGGCGGTCGTGCCCGGCCGCTCGGCACCATCCTACGGCCGCCAGCAAACGCTGATCGTGGCCCGTGATATTACGGACGCGATCTCGCTCGACCCGCAGGTCGCATTCGAATTCTCAAGCACGGCCGCCGCCCGCGCATGCTATTCCAACCTCGTGACGTTTGCCGGCGGCGATCTGACTCATGTGCGTCCGCAAGTTGCGTCGTCCTGGACGGTCAGCAAGGACGCGCGCACGTACACCTTCCACCTGCGCAAGGGGATCACGTTCGAATCGGGGAACGCGTTGACGTCGGCCGACGTCGTGTACATGTTCGAACGCGTGGTGAATATCCCCAAGGATCCGGCTTCCTGGCTCATCACGCAGATGGATATCGACCCGAAAAACGTCGACCAGGTCGTCCGCGCGCCCGATCCATCGACCGTGGTCGTCTCGCTGACGAAACCCTTCAGCCCAGGGGCGTTCCTGTCGATCATGGCGAACCCCGTGGCCGGGATCCCCGACAGCAAGACGGTCAAGGCGCACATCCAGGGCGGTGACTGGGGGACGAAGTGGCTGACCGATCACTCGGCCGGCAGCGGCCCCTATGTCCTCGCCCACTGGGAGCGCCTTGTCACGATCGACCTCGTGGCGAACCCTCGCTACAACGCCGGGCCGTCCCCCACCATCAAGCGCGTGGTGCTGGCCGGCATCCAGGAGTCCACGGTCGCACGGGACATGCTCACGCGGGGCGACGCGGACGTTGCGTACGATCTGTCGGCGTCGCAACTTGCCGCGCTGCGCGGCGACACTCGGTTTTCTGTGCAGCAGGTCCCGGACCTCTCGATGACATACGTCGGGATGGACGTGAAGAACGTGCCGGCGTTCACGAAGCCGCAGGTCCGCCAGGCCGTCAAGTACGCCCTCGATTACGACGGCATCGTCAAGTCCCTGCTGAGCGGCAACGGCCTGCCGCTTGAGGGCATCATCCCGAAGGGCCTCTTTGGATACGATGCCGCCCAACCGTACACGCACGATCCGGCAAAGGCGCGCGCGTTGTTGGCCGAGGCCGGTTTTGCGAACGGCTTCGCGGCCGAGCTACTGGCCTCGAACGGCGTGGCCGCCGGCGGCGTCTCTGCCGGGGATCTCGCGGCCAAGGTCAAGAACGACCTCGGGGCGGTGGGCATCCGTGTGAACGTCCGGCAGGTGGCCTCGAGCGAGCTCTACCAGACGTACCGCGCTCAGAAGTCGCAGATGGTCCTGGCGAACTGGTCGGTCGACTACCCGGATCCGGATGACTTCGCGAAGCCGTTCGGTGATTATACACAGAAGTCCCTGGCGTGGCGCCTGCAGTACTACAACGACCCGCTGGCCAAGCTCGTCGACCAGGCAAGCGCGCTCGAGAACAACCCGCAGCGCGCCGCGCTCTACAAGCGGATCAACGACATGATGTATCAGGACGGGCCGTTCGCGATGCTGTACCAGCCGCTGCTTTCGCTCGCCCTCTCGAAGCACGTCACGCACTTGGCGTTTGACGCGGTGAACGGTATCGATTTCCCGACCGTCGTGAAGCAGTAGGGCGGGATGACGGCGGGGGGCCGGTCCCGAGGTGACCGGCCCCCCCACCGTGGTTCGCCATGACGTTCTGGTACTACGTGGTACGCCGGGCCAGCCTTACCGCGTTCGTGCTCTTCGGGGTCTCGGTAGTCACGTTCGTGCTCTCCCACGTCGTGCCGGCCGACCCGGTCGTGACCTACTTGGGCGACCACGCCCCGCCGGAACTCGTGACGAAAGTCCGTCATGAGATCGGGCTCGACCGTCCGTTGCCGGTGCAGTACGCGATCTACATCGGGGCGCTCGTGCACGGCGATCTCGGCATCTCGATCATGGACAACCGACCGGTCAGCCGCGACCTCGCGCAGTACCTGCCGGCCACCGTGGAACTGGCCACCGCGGCCATGCTGGTCGCGATACTGATCGGCGTGCCGGCCGGGATCGTGTCGGCGCTCTACAAGGACGCCTGGCCCGATCACGCCGCGCGTATTTTTGCGTTGGGCGGGACGTCCCTCCCGGTCTTCTACCTCGCGCTGCTGCTTCTGGGCGTCCTCTATGTGAAACTCGGTGTCCTGCCCGGCCCCGGTCAGCTCGACGTCTACACGAGCCCGCCCGCACACATCACCGGCATGGTGGTGGTCGACGCGCTCCTGACCGCCGACTGGGACGCCCTGCGCGACGGGCTGAGGCACCTCGTATTGCCCGCCCTGGTTCTCGGCTACTATCAGACGGGATTGATCACGCGGATGACCCGGGGCAGCCTGCTCGAAGTGCTGCGCCAGGACTACGTTCGGACCGCGCGCGCCAAGGGCGTGTCGGAACGGCGCGTTGTGCTCAGGCACGCGCTCCGCAACGCGCTCTTGCCGACGGTGACCGTCGTGGGGCTCGCATTCGGAGGTCTGTTGTCCGGCGCCGTGCTGACCGAGACGATTTTCTCGTGGCCGGGCATCGGCCGGTATGCGACGAACTCGGTGACGAACGTCGACATCCCCGCTGTCCTGGGGGTCACCCTGGTGATCGCGATCATCTACTCGGTCGCAAACCTTGCCGTCGATTTGTTCTACGCGTATCTCGACCCGCAAATCCGGTACACGTAGGACCATGGCCGAGTCTCCGTCCGCCGGCACACCCGGAGTGCCCAGGGAGTCGCGCCGGGACCGACTCTGGGAATTGAGGCGGCGCACTCGCGGATCCGGCGTTCGGTCGTCCGCCGGGGTGGCATGGGCGGCGTTCCGGCGCAGCCCGCTGACGCTCCTTGGGCTGGTGGTGGTGGCGGGGTTCATCGTGGTGGCGGCCACCGCGCCGCTGCTCGCGATCCAGGACCCTCTGCTCCAGGACCTCGGGCACCGCCTCGCCCCGCCGAGCGCGGCGCATCCGTTCGGGCTGGATTCGCTCGGCCGCGATGTGTTGAGCCGTGTCGTCTACGGCGCGCGCATCTCTGTCATCTCCGGGGTCGCGGTGGTGTCCGCCGCGATCGTCTTCGGCACCGCGGCGGGGACCGCCGCGGGGTGGCGCGGAGGCTGGTGGGACGAGACGCTGATGCGGCTCACCGACATGTTCCTCGCGTTTCCGGCGCTTGTGCTCGCGATGGCGATCTCGGCGATTCTCCACCCGAGCCTGACGAACGCACTCATCGCCATCGCCATCACGTCGTGGCCGTCGTACGCGCGCCTCGCCCGCGCACAGACTCTCGCGATCCGGCCCCGTGATTACATCGAAGCGGCGCGGGCCCAGGGCGCCCGCGACGCGGCGATCGTCGTGCGGCATCTCATCCCCAATGCCGTCGCGCCGCTGTTCGTCCAGGCGACCCTCGAGATCGGCGGCGTCATTCTCACGTCCGCGGGGCTCGCGTTCATCGGCTTCGGCGCGCAGCCGCCGACGCCGGAGTGGGGGCTCATGGTGTCAGAGGGCCGGTCGTTTCTGATGGATCAGTGGTGGGTGGCGACCCTGCCGGCGCTGGCGATCTTGCTGCTGGTGCTGGGATTCAATCTGCTCGGCGACGGTGTGCGGGACGTCCTGGATCCGCGCCTGCGGAAGACCTAAGCGGCGGGCCGTCGGCCGGCCCGCGGATCGTCGTGTCGTTCTTCGGAGGGTCTGACGCGGGCCGTCGCTTAGTAGTAACTGTGCCGGGCGAGCCGGAAGTCGACCAGCGTCTCGTTGGCCTTCGCGCCCGCGTACGCCGCCGCGAACGGCCACAGAATGCCGCCGGACAGGCCGATCAGGAGCGTCAGGATAATCGCGTGGACCCACAGGCCCTCGGCCAGATACCAGATCGGTCCGAGGAAGAACGCCCACCAGTTCCAGCCGAGTTTCGGCGGCGTGCGCAGGCCGGCAATGTCCTGCTCGACGAAGGGCGCCGGGGACGCGCCGACCCGCACAGGGGCGTAGGCGGGCCGCGAGCGCGAGTACCAGATGAAGAGGGTGAGCAGGCCGCACAGGACGATGACGAGAACGATCTTGGCCGTGATGTCCATGCCCGAGTAGTTCGGTGCCCGGCGCCGAATTTCCTCACGGGGGGCCGTGGACGCGGGGTAGGCATGGGGGTGCGGACGTGAGTGAGTTCGCGGGCCGTCGGGTGGTCGTCACCGGGGCCGGATCGGGGATCGGACGGGGCATCGCGACGGCCTTCGTCCGCGCGGGGGCCCACGTCGCCGCGATGGACCTCGACCCGGAGCGGGTGGCGGAGACGGTGGGGGGTCTCGCGGACGGGCCCGGCCGCGCGGTCGGCGTGCCGGGCGACATTCGGGACGCGGACCGTCTCGTCGAGGAGGCGACCCGCATGCTCGGACCCATCGAAGTCCTCGTGAACAACGCCGCGGTCTATCCCAACTGCCCGGTGATCGAGATGTCGGACGAGCACTGGGATGCCGTGATCGGGACGAATCTCACCGGAACGTTCCGGATGGCGCGCGCCGTGGCCCGCCGGATGGTGGCCGGCGGGGTGCGGGGGCACATCGTCAACATCGCGTCCGGCGCCTACAAGTCGGCGCGGCGTGGCGCGGCCCACTACTGCGCCAGCAAGGCCGGCATCGTCATGTTGAGCAAAGTGCTCGCCCAGGAGTTGGCCGAGCACCGGATCCACGTGAACGTGGTGTCGCCCGGCCTGATCGACGTCGGCCGCCGGCAGGACGTCAACCCGACCTACCGCCAAACGCTGATGACCAACATTCCGTGGGGCCGCATGGGCCTGGCGGAAGACGTCGCGGTCGCGGTACTGTTCTTGTCGTCGCGCGCGGCGGACTACGTCACCGGGACGGTCATCGACGTCGACGGCGGCTCGAGCGCCGGCCGGTACTTCCTGCCGTACAGCCGCGGATGACGGGAAACGCACACCTGCCCTGGGGCGCGGGCAACGCGTTTGACAGCCGGCGTCCATTGCCCCTACAATCACCCTGGAGAACGGGCCGCGTTCGACGAGAACCCTCGGGGGAGGTACCCAAGCGGCCAAAGGGGGCTGACTGTAGATCAGCTGGCGGAATGCCTTCGGAGGTTCGAATCCTTCCCTCCCCACCACACGTCCGGCGCCGCGGCCGCCTCGCTATGGTGGGTGGGTACGCCGGGTCTAGCAAAGGTCGACGAAGGGCATAGCAATAGCCACAGGCATCGAGTGAATTGCCGCCAGGGGGGCCGCAGCGGGCCATGGCAGCGGGGCAGCGATTCAATACGCGGGAATCCGTGAAATGTTTTACGTGTCCGCGCGAACGTCGCGGGGGCGAGTCCGGCTGGTATTTCGTCGAGCTCGAGGGCCAAGCCCGGGCCGGCCCGGCCCGGGTCTTTGTGTGCCCGCGCCACTACGGCTGCTTTGCCGCGAGTGAACGTGGACGCTGGACGTCCCTCATCGACATCGAACCCGTCCTCATCGACCTCGAGCGCATCGTCCAGCCTGCCTGATTCCGCGGGGGTAGCGACTGCCGGCGGCCGCCGTGCCGCCCCGGATCGTCGGCTATTCTGCGCCGCAATTCGCGTCTCCGCCGGGTCGAGAGTCTGCTAGAATGGAGCCGTTCGCATCAGCGCCCCCGTTCGCATCGCTCCTCGACGTACTTGCGCATGGCGTCCGCGAAGCGGGTGGAACGGGGCGCGGGGATGCGTCGCGGGCGGGAGTAGCTCAATGGTAGAGTGCCAGCCTTCCAAGCTGGCGATGCGGGTTCGATTCCCGTCTCCCGCTCCAGCATCGCCTGGAGGGAGCCCATGAACAAAGAAGGACTTGTCGAGCATGTGGCCGGCGCGACCGGGGAGACGCGAAAGCAGGTCTCCACGGTGCTCGATGCGATCCTGGCCGGCATCACGGACGCGCTGCGGCGCGACGAAAAGGTGACGCTCGTGGGCTTCGGGACCTTTGCCGTGCGGGCCCGCGCCGCGCGGGAGGGCCGCAATCCTCGCACCGGGGAGAAGATCCAGATCCCGGCGCGCAAGGTGGCGGCCTTCACCGCCGGCAAGGATCTCAAGGCGGCATTCGGGTAGCCGCCGGTCGCGGCCACGATCCTCGACGGGACGGCGATCGCGCGCGCCCGGCGCGCCGTGCTCGCCCGGCGTGTCGGTGAGTTCATCGAGCGTCACGGGGTCGCGCCGTGCCTCGCCGCAGTGCTTGCGGGCGACGGTCCCGCCTCGCGCGCATACGTGGCCAGCAAGGCCAGGGCCTGTGGACGGGTCGGCATGCGGTCGGAGACGTTCCATCTCCCCGCCGCCGTGCCGCCGGGCGAGTACCTCGGCCTGATCGAGACCCTCAATGCCCGCACGGACGTGCACGGCATCCTGCCGCAGCTGCCGCTGCCGCCGCAGATCACCGCAGAGGCGGTCTTTGCGCACCTCGCGCCGGACAAGGACGTCGACGGCCTGACGCCGGTCAACATGGGGCGGCTGGCGCTCGGCCGTCCAGGCCTCGCACCCTGCACCCCGCTCGGCGTGATGGCGCTCATCGAGGCGGCGGGGGTCTCGCCCGCGGGCCGCGAGGCCGTCGTGGTGGGACGCAGCAACATCGTCGGCAAGCCGGTCGCGCTCATGCTGCTGGCCGAGCACGCCACCGTCACCATCTGTCACTCGCGCACCCCGGACCTCGCCGCGCACACGCGGCGGGCGGACATCCTGGTGAGCGCGGTCGGCCGCCCGCATCTGATTCGCGCCGAGATGGTCAAGCGTGGTGCGGTCGTGATCGACGTCGGCCAGAATCACGTCGACGGCCGGATCGTTGGGGACGTGGACTTTGACGCCTTGCGCGACGTCGCGGGCGCGATTACGCCGACGCCCGGGGGGACCGGGCCGATGACGATCGCCATGGTGATCGAGAATACGCTCGCGGCCGCGCTCCGGCAACTCGAGCCCGGCCCGGCGTGACCTACCCGCAGGCCCTCGCCTATCTCGACAGCCTGATCGGCGCCGCCGGCCGGCCGCGCCGGCCGTACCACGAGGTGAAACTGTCGCGCATGCGCGCACTGCTCGATCGCCTCGGCGCGCCCGAGGTGCGGGTGCCGTGCGTGCTCGTCGCCGGGACCAAAGGCAAGGGCTCCACGGCGATGATGCTGGCGCAGATCCTCCGGGCGGCCGGGCTGCGGGTCGGGCTGACGGTGAAGCCGCACCTGGTGGATTACCGCGAACGCATCCGGGTGGACGGGCGCCTGGTCTCGCGGGCCGAGCTCGTCCGGCTCGTGGAGACGGTGCGGCCCGCGATCGAGGCCGGCCGCGCGGATTCCTGGGGTCCCGCGACCTACGTCGAGACGACCGTGGCCATGGCGCTGCTCGAATTCCAACGGGCCGGAGTGGACCTCGCGGTGATCGAGGTCGGCATCGGCGGCCGGCTCGACGCGACCAACGTGACGGACCCGCTCGTCTCGGTCATCACGCCCATCAGCTACGACCACACGGAACTGCTCGGGCAGACGCTCACCGAGATCGCGGGGGAGAAGGCCGGCATCATGCGCCCCGGGCGGCCGGTGGTGTCGGCGCCGCAGCCCGACGAGGCGCTGACCATCGTCGAGGGCGCCGCCCGCGCGGCGGCGGCCCCGCTTGTGCTGGTGGGCCGGGACGTCGCCTGCGAGGTGCGCGCCTCCTCGCTCGACGGCGTGGCCGCGCGGATCCGCGGACGTCTCGCCGCCTACGACGTCGAGATTCCGCTGCTCGGACGTCACCAGGCGGTGAACGCCGCGACGGCGGTCGCCGCGGCGGAGCAGCTGTTCGCCGGCGTCCGCGGCCTGGCGGCCGCCTGGGACCTCACCCCGGAGGCCGTGCGCGCCGGCATCCGCGCGGTGCGGTGGCCGGCCCGCGTCGAACTGGTCGGGCGGCGGCCGTACACGATCGTGGATGTGGGCCACAACCCGGCGTCGATGGCGGCTCTGCGCGCGACCCTCGAAGAACTGCTCGGCGGGCGCCGGCTCGTGGTCGCGTTCGGCATGCTGGCGACGAAGGACTACCGCGCCGTCACCGCGCTCCTCGCGCCGCTCGCGTCGGCCGTCGTGACGACGACGCCCGACAACCCCCACGCGCTGCCCGCGGCGGAGCTCGCGGACGAAGTGCGCCGCTATACGCCGCGCGTCGAGGCGGTGGAGGACCGCCGCGCGGCGGTTGCGCGCGCGCGGGCGCTCGCCGGGCCCGACGACGTGCTGGTCGTGACGGGCTCGTTTTACTTCGTCGGCGAGGCCCGGGCCTGGCTGCGGCGGAGGAGCGCTTTCGAACCGGCGAGAACCTAGCCAGGCGATATGTGGGTCGATCTGCTCGTCGAGAACCTTCTCAACCGTTCTCCCGGACCGCACGTGATCAACGATGCCAAGACGCCGTCCGGGCACGTGACGGTGGCGCACCTCCGCGGCGTGCTGATGCACGAGTGCATCGCGCGCGCCCTCCACGATCGCGGCGCACAGACCACGTTTCTGTACGGGTTCGATGACTACGACCCCATGGACGATCTGCCGCCGTCGCTCCCCGAGTTTGCGCGCTACATGGGGATGCCGCTCGCGGCGATTCCGGCGCCGCCCGGGACCGGGGCGGCGAGCTATGCGCGGTATTTCGCCGACGAGTTCGCGGGCGTGTTCACCCGCCTCGGCGCGCGGCCGCGGATCTACCGGACCTCGGAGATGTACCAGGAGGGCCGGTTCGACCGGGGCATCCGGCTGGCGCTCGATCGCGTCGTGGAGATCCGGGAGATCTGGCGCGACGTGACCTCGAGCCGGCGGATCGACGATGGCTGGTGGCCCGTGCTGGTCCTGTGCGAGGGCTGCGGCCGGATCGGGACGACCAACGTGCTGGCCTGGGACGGCGCCGAGGTCGAGTACGTCTGCGCGCCGGACAAGGTGACGTGGGCGCAGGGCTGCGGGTACCGGGGCCGCCGGTCGCCGTTCGGCGGCGGCGCGAAACTGCTGTACCGCATGGAGTGGCCGGCGAAGTGGGACGCATTGGGGGTCACCGTGGAGGGCGCGGGCAAGGACCACATGACGCGCGGCGGGTCGCATGATGTCGCCGTCGCGCTGAGCCAGCGCATCTTCGGCCGGCCCGCGCCGTACGCGTTCGCCTACGAGTTCCTGCTCTACGGCGGCAAGAAGATGAGCACCTCGAAGGCGGTGGGCACGACCGCCGCGGAGATTCTCGACGTGTTGCGCGCGGAACTGGCCCGGTTTCTGATCGTGCGGCCGCATCCGCGCAAGCAGGTGGAGTTCGACCCGCACGGCGATACGATTCCGAACCTCTACGACGAGTACGACCGCGCCGCCGCGGCGTATTTCGGGGACGTCCCGTCGCGCGCCCCGTCTGGCGCCCCGTCTGGCGCGGGGCAGGCGGGGCAGGCGGGGCGGACGCCCGCGAACGAGGATCTCGCGCGCACGTTCTACTTTTCCCGGGTCGACGGCGAGCAGCCGCGCTGCTACCGCCCGCGTTTTGCCAAGGTCGCCCAACTGATGCAAATTCCGTCGGTCGACGTCGCGGAAGCGGTGGAGCGGGACAAGGGCGCGCCGCTCACCGAGGCGGATCGCGCCGAACTCGGCCGGCGGATCGACGACGCCCGGCGCTGGCTGGCCAGCTACGCGCCGGAGCAGGCGAAGTTCGAGGTCCGGACGGTCTTGCCGGAGGGCGTGGCGCGGCTGTCGGCGGACCAGCGGCAATATCTCGGCCGCGTGGCCGACGCGATGGCCGCGCGCCGGTGGACCGGCGAGGAGCTGCACGCGCACCTGCACGCGTTGAAGCAGGAGCTCGGCCTCGGACCGCGCGAGGCGTTCGGGGCGATCTACGAGGCGCTGCTCGGGAAGGATTCGGGGCCGCAGGCGGGCTGGCTGCTCGCCGCGCTCGATCCCCGCTTCGTCCAGGTGCGCCTGAGAGAGGCATCGCGCGATGCCGCCTGAGACCCCGCCCGCGCGGCCGGTGCCCGCGGATCAGCCGTGCCTGGTCGCGGCGCTGGCGGCCGATGCCGCGCCGCACGATGCCCACGCCGCGGCGATTGAAGCCGTGGACCCGCGCGTGCGGCTGGTGCAGGTGAGCGACCGCGCGCACTGGCTGGCGGAGGCGCCGGAGGCGGAAGTGATCGTCGGATTTCGGCCGCTGCGCGAGGCCGCGACGCGGGCCGCCCGCCTGCGGTGGGTGCACTCCACGGGCGCGGGCGTGGAAAACCTCTGCCGGGACGTGGCCGGGACGGACATCATCGTGACGAACTCGCACGTTCACGGCGACGTGATCGCGGAGCACGTGATGGCGCTCGTCCTGGCACACGCGCGGCGGCTGCCGGTCGCGCTGGCCCGCCAGGCCGAGGGCCGGTGGCTGCGCGACGGTGCGGTGGGGATGGCCGTCCGGGACCGCACGATGGGCATTTTGGGACTCGGCACGATCGGTATCCAGGTCGCCCGGCGCGCCGCGGCCTTCGGCATGCGCGTCTGGGGCACCCGGCGGTCGGGGGCGCCCGTGTCAGGCGTCGACCGCGTCGCTCCGCCGGACCGGCTCGACGACGTCCTGCGCGTGGCCGACGTGCTCGCCGTGACGCTGCCGCTCACCTCCGAGACGCGCGGACTCATCGGCGCGCCGGAGCTCGCGCGGCTGCCCCGCGGCGCGTTCCTCGTCAACGTGGGGCGCGGCGGCATCGTCGATGAGGCGGCGCTGGCCGAGGCGATCGCGTCCGGGCACCTGGCGGGGGCCGGGCTCGACGTCTTCGAACACGAGCCGCTGCCGGCCGCCAGTCCGCTCTGGCGGCTGCCCGGGGTGATCATCACGCCGCACGTGGGGGGCTCGTTTCCCGGGTTCCTCGAGAGGGCGATGCCCCTGTTCTGCGAGAATCTCCGGCGGTACCTGAGCGGTGAGCCCCTCCTGAATCGGGTCGACGTCGCCCGGGGATATTGAAAGCAGGACTGCCGGCCGGCCCGTGTTGTAGACGGACCTGACCGGGCCGTTGGAGGAGGACGCAATCATGAAGCGCTACCCGCCGGACCGTATCCGAAACGTCGCCGTGGTCGGACACGGCGGCACCGGTAAGACGACGCTCGTCGAAGCCCTGCTGTTCGCCGGGAAGGCGATCGACCGCATGGGCCGGGTCGAAGACGGCACGACGACGACGGATTTCGACCCGGAAGAGGCCCGCCGGCGGATCACGATCAGCGCGGCGATTGCGCCGCTCGAATGGAAGGACCACAAGGTCAACCTCGTCGACGGTCCGGGATATCCGGATTTTATGGGGGAGATCGCCGGCGCCGTGCGGGCCGTCGAGAGCGTGCTCGTCGCCGTCGACGCGGTCGCCGGCGTGGAGGTCCAGACCGAGAAGGCCGACGCCATCGCGGCGCGCGAGCGACGGAGCCGGGCGTTCGTGATCACGCGGATGGACCGGGAGAACGCCGCCTTCACCCGGGTGCTGGAGGCACTGCAGGCCGGGTTTGGGAAGAGCGTCGTCGCGGTGCAGTGGCCGGTCGGCGGGGAGAGTGCGTTCGCCGGCGTCGTCGACCTCCTGGAGATGCGGGCGCACGGGGCCGCGGGGCCGCTCCCCGCGGATCAGGTCCCGGCCGAGGCGATGGACGCCGCCAGGGCGGCGCGGGAGCGGCTGATCGAAGCGATCGCCGAGTCGGATGATGCCCTCACCGAGGTCTACCTCGAAAAGGGCGAGCTCACCGCCGAGCAGATCGCCCGAGGCCTGCACGCCGGGGTCCGGGCGGGGACGATCGCGCCGGTGTTCTGCGCGGCCGCGTCGCACAACGGGCTCGGGGTCGCGCCGCTCCTCGATGCGATCGTCGGACTCCTGCCGTCGCCGGCGGAGCGCGGCCCGGTGGCCGCCCGCGGCGCGAAAGGCGATGAGGTGACGCTGACCGCGGACCCGGACGGCGTGCTCGCCGCGCAGGTTTGGAAGACGATGGCGGATCCCTACGTCGGCAAGCTCTCGTATCTCCGGGTCGTGAACGGCACGCTCAAGTCCGACTCCCAGGTGTGGAACGCCGCCCGCGGCCGGTTGGAGCGCATCGGTCAGTTGTTCGTGCTCCGCGGGAAGCACCAGGAGCCCGCGCCCGAGCTGCCGGCCGGGGACCTGGGCGCGGTGGCGAAACTGGCCGATACCGCGACGGGCGACACGCTGACCGACAAGGACAAGGCCGTCACGCTGCCGCCGATCGAGTTTCCGAAGCCGGCGATCGCGATGGCGGTCGAGCCGAAGAGCAAGACCGACGAGGACAAGCTCGGCAGCGCGCTGGCGCGCCTCACCGAGGAGGATCACACCCTCGTCGTCCAGCGCGCCAGCGAAATGCACCAGACGCTGATTTCGGGCATGGGCGAGTCGCACCTCGAGATCGTGGCCGACCGGCTGCGCCGGAAGTTCGGCGTGGACGTGGTGCTGTCCGTGCCGCGCGTGCCGTATCGCGAGACGGTGCGCGCGCACGCGCGCGTCCAGGGCAAGTACAAGAAGCAGACCGGCGGCCGCGGACAGTACGGCGACTGCTGGATCGAGATGGATCCGAAGCCGCGCGGCGGCGGATATGAGTTTGTCGACAAGATCTTCGGCGGCGCGATCCCGCGCCAGTTCATCCCCGCGGTCGAGAAGGGCATCAAGGAGGCGATGGGCGAGGGCGTCGTCGCCGGCTACAACGTGGTGGACCTCAAAGTCACGCTGGTCGACGGGTCGTACCACGACGTCGACTCGTCGGAAATGGCGTTCAAGATCGCCGGGTCGATGGCGTTCAAGAAGGCGATGCAGGAGGCGAGGCCGGTCCTGCTCGAGCCGGTCGTGGACGTGGCGGTGCACGTGCCGGACGATCAGATGGGCGACATCATCGGCGATCTCAACAGCAAGCGCGGCCGTATCCAGGGCATGGAGCCGAACGGCGACGGCACGACGACGGTACGCGCGCAGGTCCCGATGGCGGAGATGCTGCGCTACGCGTCCGACCTGCGCTCGCTGACCGGCGGCCGCGGGACCTTCGAGCAGGCGTTCTCGCACTACGAGGAAGTGCCGTCGCACATCGCCGACAAGGTCACCACGGAGGCGCGGAAGCAAAAGGAGGCCGTCGAGGCGCACCACTGATCCCGCCGGGGGTGGGGCGAATGGTCCGCGCAGCCCGCCGGGCGCGCCGCGGCGCGCTCCTGTGTCTTGCGCTGTTGCTCGCGGTGGGAACCGTGCCGGCGGCGTCCGCTCCCGCCACGACCCTCGAGTTCTGGACGATCTCGCTCAAGCCCGACCTGACGGCCCTCATCGAGGACGTGATCCGCCGGTACGAACATGCGCATCCGGGCGTCCGGATCAAGTGGCTCGACATCGACTATCAGGTCCTGGACCAGAAGCTCCTGTCGGCGATCGCCGGGGGCGTCGGCCCGGACGTCGTCAACCTCAACACCGAGCTGACGGTCCGCATGGCCCAGGCCCGCGCGCTGGTGGACATGGACGCGGCCGTGCCGGCGGCCGCCCGCGCCCGCTACTTCCCCAACATCTGGGCCTCGCTCCGTGTCGGCGGCCGGACCTACGGCCTGCCGTGGTACGTCGAGCCGGACGTCCTCGCCTATAACCGCGCCCTGTTCCGCCGCGCGGGATTGGACCCCGCACGGCCGCCGGCGACCACGGACGACTACATTCGGGACGGCGTGACGATCAAGCAGAAGACCGGCGTGTACGGGTTCATGCCGAACGTCGACAAGATCCGCATGCTCACGGTCTTCCAAGAGGAGGGCCTGCCGGTCCTGAGCCGCGACCGCCGGCACGCCGTGTTCGACAGTCCGGCCCACGTCGCGGTGCTCGCGCGGTACGTCGCGCTGTTCAAGCACGACCTGTTTCCGGCCGACACGCTGCGGCGCGGATATCTCGGCGCAACGGAGCGCTACTCGGCCGGGCAGCTCGGCATGTTCGTCGTCGGGCCGGAGTTCATCCAGCGGGTGCGGACCGACGGCCCGGACGCCTACCGGGACACCCTGGTCGCGCCCATGCCGCTCGGGCGCGGGCGGGTTGTCGATCTGCCGACGATGGATCTGGCGGTGCCGCTCCAAAGCCGGCACCGCGCCGGCGCCGTGGACTTTGCGCTGTTCGTCACCAACGACGACAATCAGCTGGCGTTCTCGCACGTCGTCGTGGCCTTCCCGTCGACGCGGAACGCCGCGGCCGATCCGTACTTTACCCGGGCGAGTGCCTCTCCGGAAGACCGCGCCCGCGTCATCGCGGCCCGCGAGCTGGCGACCGCGCGCGATCTGACCGTGGTCACCCCGCACAGCGACGAGCTGTTCCGGGTCTTTCAGGAGGCGGTGGAGAGCGCGTTTTTCGGCCGCATGACGCCGCAGCAGTCCCTGTCCTGGGCGGTCCAGGAGTGGGACCGCCGGCTCTAACGGTAGAGGAGGTACTTCTCGCGAAGCTGCATAAACCGCGCCAGGGCCGGCTGCCAGCTTTCCTCGATCTGGGCCGGGGTCCGGCCCGCCAGGAAATCGCGCCGCACCTGATCGGTCCCCATGTCGACGTCGAACACGTATTGATCGCCCCACTTGCCGCCCCACCCGAACTGGGCCGGGTACAGGTGCCGGACCGCGTCGATGATCTCCAGCGTCAGCCGGACCGGCCGGTAGGCGGCGCGGTCCGTGACGCGAATCTCCACGCCGGCGTAGTGCGGACCGCCCGACTCGGTCCACGGCTCGCCGCTCCAGTACACTTCGCGGAATGCCACCCCGCGGGGACGGCGGGCCTCCAACGCCGCGCGGAGCCGCCACGGCTGAACGAAAGTCTGGCCGACGAACTCAAAGGGCTTTGTCGTCAGCACGCCCACGGAGAGATTCGTATCGCCGACCGGGCCCATCGCCGGGTAGAGCACCGCCGTGGCGAAGTGCGGGATGCCGGGTGAGGTCATCACCCAGGGCAGGCCGGTCTGATCGAACCACATCGACCGGTGCCAGCCTTCCATCTTGACGACCAGCAGCCGGGCGTTGACGTGGGATTCCGCGTCGATGTACTGTGCGAGCTCGCCCACCGTCATGCCGTGAACGACCGGAATCGGGTACATCCCGATGAAGGACGACCAGCGGGGGTCGAGCACCGGTCCTTCCACGAGCTCGCCGCCGAGCGGATCCGGCCGGTCGAGCACGACAAAGAGCAGGTTGTTCTCGGCCGCCGCCTGCATCGCGAGCGCCATCGTGGACACGTACGTGTAGAACCGCGCGCCCACGTCCTGAATGTCGAAGACGAGCGCGTCGAGCCCGCGGAGCATCGCCGGCGTCGGCTTGCGGTTCTGACCGTAGAGGCTGTAGACCGGCAGCCCGGTTTTCGGATCGGTGGCGCTCGCGACGGCCACGCCGGCGCCCCCGCTGCCGCGAATCCCGTGCTCGGGTCCGAACAGCGCGACGAGGTGGATGTCCCGGCGCGCGGCGAGCAGGTCGGCCCCGCTTTGGAGGTCAGACGTGACCCCGGTCGGATTTGTGATCAGGCCGATCCGCTTGCCGCGGAGTACTTCCGGCGGGTCCCGGAGCAGGACTTCGAGGCCGGTTCGGACGGAACCGGCCGGCGGCGCGGCGGGAGCGTCCTGGGCTGAGCTTACGGCGTGAGCCAGTTCTGCACCGGCCACGGGCGCGATCAGGGCGAGGATCAGCACGGCGGCGAGCAGCCGTGCCGTCGATCGTACAGGCGCTGGTGTGATCACGGTTCGGGCTCCGTCCGGCAGCGTGCGGCCGGTGCTTTGGCGCGGCCTCGCGCTCAGATTCGCTGCGCCGGTCACAAAGCCTTGTACCATCGAGGAAGCTCACCCACGGCGGTGCTGGATTGCCGACTGCGTGACGTCGTCAAGACACGACACGATCCGGATCCCCGTGGCTCCTTGACGGCATAGGCCCAGTGCCATACCATCTGAGTGCCGGACCGGGCGCGTAGCTCAGGGGTCAGAGCGCTTCCTTGACACGGAAGAGGTCCGAGGTTCAAGTCCTCGCGCGCCCACCATGATTACCAAGGGTTTCCACACGATCGCCTATTGAGCAACAGGGGCCAATTGTACTAGCAAGGTACTAGCAACGGCGACGGCTCCGTATCGATGTCCAAGCTTGGGCGAGAGCGGGTCGACGAGTCCGAATCCCCGGAGGTAAAGTACGATGCCGGCAAAAGGCGCGACGAGCCGTTCGATCTCGTCACCCCTCTCGTCGAGCACGGACGCGAGATGCTGGCCCCCCTTGACGCGCGCCCCGATATCGACCTGGCGCTCCCAAAAACCCCTCTTGGTCGGCATGATGCGGGTGCTTTCCGTCGTC
>DASYZR010000018.1 GCA_035945995.1 bacterium | reverse complement strand
GCTGCGGGGCCTCATCCTCGGCGGCGCCTCGGCCGATCAGATCCGCGCCGCCGCGCAGCAGGACGGCATGCGCCTCCTCCGCGATGACGGCGTTCAGAAAGTGCTGGAAGGCGTGACGACGGTCGAAGAGCTGCTGCGCGTCGTCTTCGTCTCCGAAGACTCGAAGTAGGGGCAGGGGGGTTCAACGTGGCAACGTTCGCATACGTGGGGCGGGACGGAGCAGGGCAAATGGTGGCCGGCGCGGTCGACGGCGACACCGAGATCGCCGCCATCTCCCGTCTGCAGGAGATGGGCTACCTCATCACGTCGCTCAAGCGCCGCGCGACGCAGCCGAAGGTCGAAGACCTGCTGAGCCGCTTCCGGGGCGTCAAGCTCAAGGACCTCACCGTGTTTACGCGGCAGCTCGCTACGATGATCAACGCGGGGCTCACGATCATCGCGAGCCTGGCCATCCTGCAGGCGCAGGCCACGAACCAGCGTTTGCGGGAGATTATCGGGAAAGTGCGCGGCGACGTCGAGGGCGGGCTTCCGCTGTCCGACGCGCTGGCCGCGCACCCGGAAACGTTCAACAACCTGTACGTTCACATGGTCCGCGCCGGAGAAACCGGCGGCGCCCTCGACGACGTGCTGGGCCGGCTGTCGGGCTTCCTGGAAAAGGAGCTGGCGCTGCGGCAGAAGGTCAAGTCGGCCATGGTGTATCCGGTCCTGATCGCGAGCGCCGCGGGCGGCATCGTCTCGTTCATCGTCTTCTTCATCCTGCCCAAGTTCGTGTCGGTGTTCAAGGATCTCCAGGTGCCGCTGCCGCTGCCGACCCAGTTTCTCATCTTCATCACCGTGGCGGGGCAGCGCTGGTGGTACGTGGGAGTCCTCGTCCTCGTCGTGGGCATCTACGGGTTCCGGTACTACATCGGGACGCCGGACGGCCGCCGGTGGTTCGACCGCTTCAAGCTGCGGGCGCCGGTGTTCGGCCCGGTCAACAAGAGCGTCGCCATGGCGCGCTTTTCCCGCACCCTGGGGACCCTGATCCACAGCGGCGTGCCGATCCTCCACGCCCTGGACGTCGTGGCGAAGGCCACCAGCAACGTGGTCCTCATCCGGGCGCTCGACGCGGTCCGCACGAGCATCCGCGAGGGCGAAGGCATCTCGGGCCCGCTCGGGGCGAGCGGCATGTTCCCGCCGATGGTCACCCAGATGGTCGCAGTCGGCGAGCGCACCGGAGCGCTCGACACGATGCTGTCCAAGGTGGCGGACTTCTACGACGCCGAGGTCGAGTACGCCGTCGCGGCCCTCACGTCGATCCTCGAGCCGGCGCTGATCATGGTGATGGGCGGGATCGTCGGCTTCATCGTGATCTCGTTCTACCTGCCGCTGTTCTCGCTGGTGGGCGCGATCAAGTAGCCGGGAACGCCGTGTGCGGATCGAGCGGCCACACCGGCCGCACGAGGCGCCGGTACGGAAACGTCGTGAGGTCGAGGGTGGTGAGGCCGGGGGCGTCCGCGGTGATGATGCGCGCCGCCACGGACTCGAACCCGGCGCGAAAGTGCTGGCTCGATTTCAGCGCCACGATCCGGTATCGTGCGACGTCGATGCCGTGCAGCAGGAACACCTCCGGATCGAGGGTCTGAGACCGCACCGACGAGACCAGCACGTCC
This sequence comes from bacterium, assembly GCA_035945995.1. Taxonomy (NCBI): domain Bacteria; species bacterium. The sequence continues at coordinate 6,244 of DASYZR010000018.1, read as the reverse complement.
ACGCCGCCGACGACGAGGCGGGCCATCGGGCCGAGGTTCACGGGCGCGCCGCGGCCCATCGGCGATTGTTGGGTAAACCGGCCGTCGGTCAGGCACTTCACGTAGGCCTCGGCGTCGATCGGAGCGCCGTGCAGCGTGTCGGTCCTGCCGCCGAGCCGCACGCGCACGGTGGTACCCGTTCCGGCGGCGTGCGCCTGGGCCGCGGTCTCGGGGTCCCAGATGAAGCCGAAGCAGGCGTCCGTGACTTGCGCGTCGAGCAACGCGCGCAGCAGGTGCGTCCCGTCGCCGGGCGCGCCGCCGCCCGGGTTATCGGACGTCTCGTTGATGACGACCGGACGGTCGTCGGCGGCCAGCGCCTGGCGAATCGCCTCGGCCGGGCTCGGGGCGGACCTGAGAAACGCCTCTCGCTGTCCCCAGGCGTACCGGGCGACGTCCATCGCGGCCTCCTCCGCCGGCGCCGCGTCCTCGTGGGCGATTGCCACGATCGAGGCCGCGACGACGGGGGCGTCCGTGTGGGCGAAGCCGTGAAAGAACGTGCAGTCGATCATGCCGGGCCGCCCCTCCCAGTCGCGGCACCGCGCGTTGATCTCCCGCACCGGGGCCTGGCTGCTCGCCGTCGTGGGCACGAGCATCGGCAGCCGGACGAGGCGCATCGCGGGCCGGCGGCGCCCGGACACGACGTCGGCCGCGAGCGCGACCGCCTCGACGCCGCGCTCGTACGAGTCGACGTGCGGGTACTCGTTCACGCCGAGAAGCGCGGTCGCGTTCCGCGCCATCTCGTCGGTGACGTTGGCGTGGAGGTCGAGGGTCACGATGACCGGCAGCGCCGGCCCCACGAGCGCCCGCACGCGCGACAGGATGTCGCCTTCGATGTCGTCGACGCCGTCCGCGACCCCGGCGCCGTGGAGCGCCAGGCAGACGGCGTCCACTCCCGTCTGGGCATCTTTGGCCCGCGCCGCAGGCCCAGGGACCTCCGGCCCCGTCTGACGCGGGGCCTCCTGCCGGTCCGCGCGGTCGAGCCCGGCCAGCAGTTCCCCCCGCATCTCCTCGTAGGCGCGCCGGCTGATGGTGCCGGACGGCGTGGCACGCGTGGCGAAGGTCGGGACGGCTTCGATGGCGCGTTCCTCCGCCGCGGCCAGCATGCCGCCCAGATAATCGCGCACGCCGCGGTGGCGCGCCACGAGGGCCGCGCCGTGCGTCCACTCCCGGTCCTTGAACTCGTCCACCTCGGTCGGCGCCGCGCAGAACGTGTTGGTTTCGTGTGACAGGCCGCCGATTGCGATCCGCATCACCGGACCCCCTTTGGTCGAGTGTGGGCCTTTCAATCGTAGTGGCGCGGGTCGAGCGCGTCCCGCAGCCCGTCCCCCAGGAGGTTGAACGCCAGGACGGTGAGTGCGATCATGACGCCCGGGACGATCACGATCTGAGGATAGATGGTGATGAACGCCCGGCCGTCGGCCAGCATGCCACCCCAGTCCGGCGTCGGCGGTCGCACCCCCAGGCCGAGGAACGACAGGGCCGCCTCCAGGATGATGATGTTGCCGACCGACAGCGTGGCGAGCACGATCACCGGCCCGACCACGTTGGGCACGAGGTGACGCCAGATCACGCGGCGGTCCGTGGCGCCGATCGCGCGGGCCGCCACGACGAACTCCTGCTCCCGGAGGCTCAGCACGTCGGCGCGGACGACGCGCGCGTACGATGCCCAGACGGTGGCTCCGATGACGAGGATGACGTTGGTGAGGCTCGGTCCGACGACGGCGACGAGGGCGATCAGCAGGGCGAGAATCGGAAACGCCATCAACGCGTCGGTGATGCGCGAGAGCACCGCATCCACGCGCCCGCCCACGTAGCCGGCCGTCGTGCCGACGGCCACGCCGATGCCGACCGCGATCCCGGTCGCGAGCACGGCCACGATCATCGCGACGCGCGACCCGTAGACGAGACGGCTCAGGATGTCGCGCCCGATCTGATCGAAGCCCAAGGGGTGGGCCGGGGTCGGTCCGACGCCGCGCATGCCGGGGTTGATCGCAAGCGGCGAGTAGGGGGCGAGCAGGTTCGCGAAGACCGCCACGAGGCCGATCACGACCACGACGGCGAGCCCCGCGACGCCTGGGCGGTAGCGGACGAACCGGCGCCAGGCCCGCCAGATCTCGGGGCGGCGTCCCATCCGGGCGGCCGGCCGGTCCGCCGCCGCGGGTCCCGCAATGTCCGCCGGCCGTTCCAGAGAACGCATCGCCGCCGCGGTCACCCGATGCGGATGCGCGGGTCGACGAGCGCGTATACGAGGTCGGTCGCGATGTTGGCCGCCACCACGATGACCGCCAGGAGGAGCGCGATCACCTGTACGACCTGGTAATCAAGATGGTAGACGGAGTCGGTCAAGAGGCGGCCGATCCCCGGCAGCGCGAAGACGGTCTCGACGATGATGGTCCCGCTGAGGAGAAACGCCATCCGGTACCCCAGCACGGTGATCACCGGCAGCAGCGCGTTTCGCACCGCGTGGCGCAGCACCACCGCCGGTTCGGCCAGTCCCTTGGCGCGTCCGGTGCGGACGTAGTCCTGGTGGAGGACCGCGGCCACCGACCCGCGCATGAGCCGCGCGATGACCGCGGTCTGCTCCGTGGCCAGCACGGCGACCGGCAGCACGTAGCCCGTCCAGGACGACAGGCCGAACGGCGGCAGCCAGCGCAGCTGCACCGCGAAGAGGATGATCGCCATGAGCGAGATCCAGAAGCTCGGGAGCGCCACACCGAGCGTGGCCCCCACGGTCCCGACGTAATCGAACACGGAGTAGCGCCGGACGCCGGCCAGGATCCCCACCGGCACCGCGATCGCGATCGAGGTCAGAAAGGCGGCGACGTTCAGCGTGAGCGTCACCGGGGCGGCCTGCGCCAGCATCGTGCCTACCGGCACGCCGGTGCGGATCACCGACTCCCCGAAATTGCCGCGGGCCATGTTCCCGAGCCAGGTCACGTACTGGACGTACAGCGGGCGATCGAATCCCCACAGATGCTCGATCGCAGCGACCTGGGCGCGGCTGACCTCGGCTTCGCCGACCAGGATGTCGACCGGGTTGCCCGGGGTGAGGTGGAGGATCACGAACGTGACGGTGGCGACGAGAAAGACCACCGCCACGCCCTGGAGCAGCCGGGTGAGTACGTAACGCCACATCGGCCGCGCCGCCTTGGCTCAGACCGTGTCCGGCGGCGTGCGCCTAGACCGGCCGGCGGTTGTGCGACGTCACCCGAGCGACCACTGGTAGGCCTTGCGGTAGAGCTGGGGGCCGTTGAACGCCGTTTTCGGCAGTCCCTTGACGCGCGGCGCGAAGATCGTGTACCAATTCCAGTACATGGCGTAAATGAAGGGGGCGTCCTCGGCCACGATCTTCTGGATCTCGCTGTAGATCGGCCGGCGCTTCTTGGGATCGGGCTCCGCTAGGCCGGCGTCGATCAGGCTGTCCACCTTGGGGTTCGAGTAGTGCGACCAGTTGTTGCCGCCGTTCGTGCGCAGGGTCACGGAGGGATCGGGGTCGCCGAGGCTGCCGCCGTAGGTCCAGTTGAAGAGGGACGCGTCCATCTCGCCTTTGTGCATTTTGTCCGTGATCGTCGCGACCGGCGCCTCCGCGAGCTTCATTTCGATGCCGGCCGCCTTGAGGTGCTGCTGGGCGATCTCAGCTTCCGGGCGGCGGGCCTGATCGCCGGTGATGGTGGTGCACGTGAAGGACAACCGCTGGCCGCCCTTCTGACGGATGCCGTCCGGCCCGGGCTTCCAGCCCGCCTCGTCGAGCAGCCCCTTGGCCTTGGCGACGTCGTACGGATACTTGACGACGTTCGGCTCGTAGTACGTCTTGAACGCCGGCGACAGGTGCGAGGTGGCGATGACCGCCGTCCCCTTGAAGACGTCGTCGATCAACTGCTGCCGGTTGATGGCGTACATCATCGCCTGACGCACGCGCTTGTCCGCGAACATCGGCAGCTTGTTGTTGATCGGGAAGTGATTGACGCCCGTCGTGATGGTCACGAACGTCGTGAAGTGTGCGTCTTTGGCAAACCGCAGGTTGTCTTCGGTCAAGAGCGGCCATACCGCCGAGTCCGAGGCGCCGGTCTGCAGCCCGATCGCGCGCACCGACGGCTCGGGGACGATATCCACCCGGAAGAAGTCGAGATTCGGCCGGCCGCGGAAGTGCTGGTCGAAAGCCGCGACGGTGGTGTGTCCGGCGGGGATCCACTCCTTCAGCCGGAAGGCGCCGGTGCCGATCGGCGCGGTTTTGTAGTGCTTCTCGCCGACCTTGCCGTGGTACGCCGCCGGGACGATGAACGTGGAGGCGCCCTTCGCGAGAAACGCCGCGTTCGGGCGCTTCATCTTCACGCGGATCGTGTACTTGTCCGGGGCCTGCACCGCGTCGACGCCCTCGAAGTTGTTCGCGTTGATCGCGTGGTTGGCCGGGTTCATGTACCATTCGTAGGTGTACTTCACGTCGTCGGCGGTGAACTCTGTCCCGTCGTGGAACCGGACACCCTTCAACAGCTTGAACGTGTACGACATGCCGTCCGGCGCCGCCGTGTACGATTGCGCCAGGGTCGGCACGAAGCTGAAGTTTTCGTCCAGCTCCAAAAGCGCGTTGTGAATCTGCGTGACGGCGCTCCAGATGACGGTCGGCCCCGCGTCGTCCGGGCTCAGGCTCGAGATCTCCTGGTGTCCGGTGACGACCATCGTGCCGCCGCGCCTCGCCGCGGCGGACGCCGCCGCCGGCCTAAATCCGCCGGCCGCCGCGGTTAGCGCGGTGGCCGCCGCCCGAGTGAGGAACTCTCTGCGCGTGGTCGATCCGGCCTTGCCGCCGTGGCTCAATCGCTCTCACCTCTGCGCCCGTTCAGCGTTTCGGCTGATGTTCGGCCTGGCCCGCCGATCCCCTTTGAGGAGGGGATCGTGCCGCGCGGGCCCCGAACCCCCGGGTGGTACCGCACGACGGAAACGGTCCGGTCTGGTCCGACGGCCGGAGCGGGGGAGGGGACCTGGGCATGCTCGACGCCCGGCTCTCACACGAGTACTCTTCGGCGGTCGAGGATCTGCGCGGGCTCGTGCGCATTCCCTCGGTCGCCGCCCAGCGGCAGGGCATCCCGGACACGGTCCGGACGGTGGGGGGTCTGTTCCGGGGCGCCGGCGGCCGGGTGACCGTGCTCGAGCACGCCGGCGCCAACCCGGCCGTCGTGGCCGAATTCGAGGGCCGGTCGCCGCGGACGCTGTTATTCTACAACCACTACGACGTCCAGCCGGCCGAGCCGCTCGCCGAGTGGACCGTGCCGCCGTTCGACGTCACAGAGCGCGGCGGCCGCCTCTACGGGCGCGGGGTCGCCGACAACAAGGGCAACCTTGCCGGTCGTATCGCCGCGGTCCGGGCACTGGCCGCTGCAGGTGGCGGTCTGCCGTGCCGGGTGAAGTTCCTCGTTGAGGGCGAGGAAGAGATCTCGAGCGTCCATCTGGGCGCCATGACGCGGGGTCACACCGACCTCCTGCGCGCCGACGCCTGCATCTGGGAGTCGGGCAGCCGGGACCGCCGGGAGCGCCTGCGGCTCTCGTGTGGGGCCAAGGGGATCTGTTACCTTCAACTCGAGGCGGCGTCGGCGACGCTCGACCTGCACTCGCAATACGGCGCGATCATCGAAGGCGCGCCGTTCCGGCTCGTGCGGGCGCTCGCCACGTTCAAGGACGCCTCCGGCCGCGTGCTGATCCCGGCACACTACGATCGCGTCCGCCCAACGACCCCGGCGGAAGACGCCGTGCTCGCGTCGCTCCCCCTGGACCTGGTCGACGACGCGCGGGAGCAGGCGGGCGTCGATCGGTTTATGGGCGGCGTCGGCGGATCCGCGGCGCTCCGTCAGTGGCTGCTCACGCCGACCTGCACCATCTGCGGCATCTGGGGCGGCTACATGGGCGCCGGGTCGAAGACGGTGTTGCCGAAGGCCGCCTCCGCCAAAATCGATTTCCGGCTGGTCCCCGATCAGGACCCGGACGAGGTCGCGCGGAACGTGCGCCGCCATCTCGACGCGCAGGGGTACGCGGACATCACGGTGACGGTCCTCGGGGCGGAGTTTCCCTGGCGGTCGGATCTCGGCCACCCGTTCGTCGGTCTGGTGCGGCGCGCGGCGGCGGAGGTCACCGGCCGCGAGGTGCTCGTCCTCCCCACGTCGGCGGGCACGGGGCCGATGCACGACGTCGGACCGGTGCTCGACCTGCCGATCGT
>DASYZR010000017.1 GCA_035945995.1 bacterium | reverse complement strand
GCAGCCGGGGTCGCCGGGAGCGGCGCCGGCTACCGCGGCGAGAGGATCGCCGCGCCGTCCCGCGGCCGGCCCCGCGCTCGAGGTGATCCCGCTCGGGGGCCTCGGTGAGATCGGCAAGAACTGCACCGTTGTGCGCGTCGGGCGAGACTGCCTCATCATCGACGCCGGCCTGATGTTCCCCGAGGAAGAAGACCTCGGCATCGACTACGTGATCCCCGACTACCGCGCGCTCGAACAGGCCGGCACGATTCACGGCGTCGTGCTGACGCACGGGCACGAGGATCACGTCGGAAGTCTTCCGTATCTCCTCCGCGCGGCGCCCCCGGTAGGGGGCGGGCCGGTGCCCGTGTACGGCATGCCCCTGACGCTCGGTCTGGCCCGCCGCCGGGTGGAAGAGACGGCCGACGCGCCGGCCATGCACGCGGTCGCCTGCGAGACGCGCCGGCCGTTCGCGGTGGGACCGTTTGAGGTGGAGCTCGTCCATGTCAACCACAGCATCCCGCAGGCGTGCGCCGTCGTCGTCCGGACGCCGGCGGGGACCCTCGTCTGCACGGCCGACTTCAAGTTCGACCAGACGCCGATCGGCGAACGCCCGACTGATTTCTCCCGCCTCGCCGAAATCGGCGAAGCCGGCGTGCGGCTGTTATTGATGGACTCGACCAACGTGGAGCGTCCCGGGTTCGCGCCGTCGGAGCGCGTGGTCGGCTCCGCGCTGGATGAGATCGTCGCGAGGGCGCCCGGCCGGGTGCTCGTCACGACGTTCGCCAGCAACGTCCACCGGCTCCAGCAGGCGTTCGACACCGCCGCCCGGCACGAGCGGAAGGTGGCGGTGGTCGGCCGCAGCATGGTCGATACGGTCCAGATCGCGTCCGATCTCGGCGTTCTGCGGATCCCCCGCGGCACCATGGTGCCGGTCGATCACCTCAAGACGCTTAGGGACGCCCACGTGCTCATTCTCACGACGGGGAGCCAGGGCGAGCCCATGTCCGCGCTGACCCGGATGGCCGTCGGACAGCACCGCGCCGTCGTGATCAAGGCCGGGGATACGGTGATTCTGGCGGCCACGCCGATCCCCGGCAACGAGAGCATGGTCTCCCGGACCATCAATGAGCTCTACCGCCAGGGCGCCGAAGTCGTGCACGGCGGACCCGTCCACGCGTCGGGACACGCCTGTCAAGAGGAACTGAAGCTGATGTTGACCCTCCTCCGGCCCCGGTGTTTTCTGCCGGTCCACGGCGAATACCGGCACCTGGTCCTCAACCGGCGCCTCGGCGCGTCCGTCGGCATACCGGAGGAACGCAGCCTGGTAGCGGAGAATGGGAGCATCGTCGCCGCCTCGGCGGACCGGCTGGTGCGCACCGGGGCGGTCGATGCCGGGTCCGTGCTGGTGGACGGCCTCGGCGGCATCGCGCCGGTGGTGCTGCGGGATCGCCGTCAATTGGCCAAAGACGGCGTGCTGATTGCGCTGGTCGCGGTCGAGCGGCGGACCGGCGAATTGCTCATGCCGCCGGACATCGTGTCGCGCGGGTTCGTGTACATGCGCGAGTCGGGCGAGTTGATCGAGGCGTGCAAGAAGCAGATCGTGGAGGCGGTCGCCCGCTGCCGGGAGCGCGGTGCCACGGACTGGGCGGCCGTCAGGTCGGCAATCCGGGAGGCCTTGGGACGGTACCTGTTTGAACGGACACGCCGGCAGCCGATGATCCTACCGATGTTAGTGGAAGTGTAGCCACCGCCCATCGGGCATTCGTCGTCGCAGTCGTCGCAGCACGGGAGGCCGCCAGTGCCGAAGCACAAGGCGTCCGGGCAGGTGTATACGAGGGCCGCCGGAGCAGCACTCATCGCGCTGGCGTTCCTGATCGGTGTTAGCCTCTTCCCGCAGCCGACCGCGCCCATTCCCCGGCTCGTCGCCGCCCGCGGCGGCCAGGCCTTTGGCGTTGGAATATGGGCCCTGTCGCCCCTCTGCCTCGCAGTCGGCCTGATCCTGCTGGTGCGGCGAAGCTTTGCCCTGGGCACGCGCGTCTGGAGCCTGCTCGCCGGATATCTCGTGCTGCTGGTGGCCCTGCACCTCCAGTACCCGGCCGGGCGGGAGCTACTGGCCGCGTCCGGCCGGAAGGGCGGGGGATATGTAGGTGCGCTGGCGGCGCTCGCGCTCCGCCGCCTTGCCGGTGAGCCGGGGTTGTGGGTCGCGACCGTCGGCGGCGCCGCGGCGGTGATCGTGCTGTTGTGGGGACTGTCGCTCGAAGATCTGGCGCAGACCGGGCTCGGGGTGTTCGTTGTCGCGGGGCGGACGGCGGCGGCGGTCGCGAGAGCCGTCGCGGGGTGGCTTGGGGCGGCCGTCGTATGGCTCGGCCGTGCCGTGGTCTGGACTGCCGTCGCGCTGCTCGTCGCGCTCAGGGAGACCGGCCGGCTCCTCCGGCGGGCCGCCGCGGCCGGCCTGCCGGTCGCCCAGCGGGGAGGGTGGCGGGCCGCGGCCGGCGCGGTGGACGGGCTGCGGCGGCTTCGCGATCACGCCTCGGCGCTTGTGCGATCGCGCCCGCCGTCTCCGTTGATCCCCGCCCCGGTGGGGGGGAGCGAGTCGCGTTCGCCGGAAATGGCCGGCGCCGCGCGCGACGCGGCGTCCCCGACCGCGGCTGTCGCGCCGCCGGCCGTTGAAACCGGCGTTGACGGCCGCTTCGCCGGGGAGGAAATGCCCGGCGACGAAGTGACGCTGGAGCTTCGTGAGGCGGCGGGCAAGATGGACGCCCTCGGCGAGGCGGCCGCCGGCGGCGAACCGGACGATCGTGGGGAACCGCCCGCCGCCGACCTGCCCCCGCAAGGGGGAGAGCCGCCGGCCTCGCTCAAGCGGCCTCGGCGCCGCCGATCGAGCGTGGCGCAGGAGGCGCTGCCGTTTCCCGTCGAGCCCCGCCGACCGTACGTGGTTCCGGATGTCTCGCTGCTCGATGCGTTTGCGGCCAAGGCGAAGGCGGGCAAGGTCGATCCCGAAGAAGTCGCCCGCAGCCTCGAGCGCACGCTGGCGAGTTTCGGCGTGGAGGCCAAAGTCGTCCGGTGGGAGACCGGCCCGGTCGTGACGCGGTACGAGCTGCAGCCGGCACCCGGGGTCAAGGTCCAGAAGATCACCAGCCTCCAGAACGACATCGCGCTGTCGCTCGCGGCGAGCAGTGTCCGGCTGGAAGCCCCGATCCCGGGCAAGTCCGCGATCGGCGTCGAACTGCCCAACGAACGGCCGAGTCTCGTGCACCTCCGCGAAATCCTGGCCGCCGACGAGTTCACGCGCGCCTCCTCACCCCTCGCCGTCGCCGTCGGGAAGGGCATCGCGGGCACGCCGATCGTCGCCGATCTCGTGCAGATGCCCCACCTGCTGATCGCCGGAGCCACCGGCGCGGGCAAGAGCGTCGCGCTGAACGCGATGATCGCGAGCATTCTCTTCCGCTCGACGCCGGAGCAGGCGCGGTTTTTGATGATCGATCCGAAGCGGGTCGAACTCACCAACTACAACGGCATTCCCCATCTCTTGAGTCCGGTGGTCACCGGGCCGCGCGAGGCGGCGGCCAAGCTGCGGTGGGCGATTCAGGAAATGGAAAGCCGCTACGAGATGTTCGCCGCCGACGGCGTCCGGAACATCCAGGCCTTCAACGCCGGCCATCCCGATCGTCCGCTGGCGTACATCCTGATCATCATCGACGAACTGGCCGATCTCATGATGGTGGCGCCGGCCGATTTCGAAGAGATCATCTGCCGGCTCGCGCAGATGACCCGCGCGACCGGCATCCATCTCCTGGTCGCGACGCAGCGGCCCTCCGTCGACGTGATCACGGGGCTGATCAAGGCGAACATTCCATCGCGCATCGCGTTTTCGGTCTCGTCCCAGGTCGACAGCCGCACGATTCTCGATCACCCCGGCGCCGAGAAACTCCTCGGCCGGGGGGACATGCTGTTTTCCCCGCTCGGCGCGACCCGGCCCACCCGTGTTCAGGGCGCGTTCATCGGCGACGCCGAGACCGAGCGCCTGGTGCAGTTTTGGAGAACGCAGGGGGAACCCGCGTACGTCGATGCGCTGGTGCAGGCAACGGCCGGCGCGTCG
>DASYZR010000016.1 GCA_035945995.1 bacterium | reverse complement strand
CGCGGGGATCGCGCTCGCCGCGTCCCTCTTGGGTGCACTCGTGCTGCTACCGGTCGCCATGGTGATCGTCGATCGGAACGCCATGCTCGAAGAAGCGTATCTGGAGCGGAGGTTCGGCGACGCCTACCGCGCGTACAAGGCTCGGGTGCGGCGCTGGGTCTAACCTGGGTCTTAGCGGTCCGGTCGCGCCCCAACCTCGGCACGGGATCTCCGGCCGCCCAAGGAAATGGCCAACTATCCCGATCGTCGAGGGGTCACACGAGGCCCCGAAATGGCCAAGTATCCCCGGGCAAAATGGCCAACTACGATGAAATCCTACCGTTTGAAGGCGGAGATCGCTTTGCTCTCCGCGCCTACCACGGGCTAGCGATTCTTTTCGGCTTCGCGCACGACATTGAGCGCGGTCTGCGCTTCACCCTCGACGATTGCCCAGTCGCCCGCCGCGGCGAGCTCGTGATTCGCGTGCTGCGTCACTTCATAGATCCGCGCCAACGCGGACTTGACCCGGTCGACCTCCTCCGCCGCGAGCCGCAGCGCCGCGGGACTGCCTCCGCCGGCGGGGATCGAGTCGAGCGCCCTGAGGGCGTCTCGATAGGCGCGCCGCGCCGCCACGTCCGGGCCGGTCGCGGGTGGGCCCCGCCGTGCCCTGCGCCGCGATGTGGCCGCGGCGGCCTTCCGCGCGAGCGCGATCCGCCTGTTGCAGCGTTCGATCCGCTTCTCAAGATGCACGCGTACTGCGTCCAACCCACCGGACACGCGTTCCATCGACTCCCTCCTCCTCACCACGGCGATCCGTACATGTCTCAGCGACCCAATTCCTGGAGGGTGCGGAGATAGCCGATCACGTCCGCCCGTGTGAGCATTCCAAGGGTCCGGCCGTCCTCCATCACCGGCAATTGATTCACGCCGTCACGATCCATCTCCGCTATGGCCTCCCACAATCCCGTCGTCGGCCTGATGCGCTTCACGCGCGCGATCGGCGTCATCGCGTCCGCGACCGTGGAGGTGGGCCATTTGTCTCGCGGCACCGCCGCGATCTGGTGCACCGTCACCAGGCCGACAACCTCACCGTCTTGTGTGATCAGAACGACTCGGTTCCCGCTCCCCAAAACATGATCGTCCACCAAGTCTTGGAGACGGGTGGCCGCGGGCGCACTGACGTAGTGTGGGTTCATCGCCTCCGAGGCCGTGTGGCCGGCCAGCAGGCTTCCGACGACCTGCTGCTGGACCTGCGCGCTCGCCGCGTTCTCGAGGAACCAGCCGATGAACGCGATCCAGAGCCCGTTGCCCAACTGGCCCGCAAGAATCTGGGCGGCGCCCCACACGATAAAGACAAACCCGATAAAGCGCCCAACCGTGGCGGCGGCCAAGGTCGCCCTGCGGAGGCTGTGCGTGGAGTTCCAGACAACAGCTCGAAGCACCCGGCCGCCATCGAGCGGGAACCCCGGAATGAGGTTGAAGACCGCGAGCGCGCCGTTAATGTAGGCGAGGTACGTCGTCAAGGCGAACACCGGGCTCACGGCGGCCACCGCGGGCCGCAAGAGAGCGAAGCCGAGGGCCAGCGCGCCGCTGACGGCGGGACCGGCGATTGCGATCCAGAACTCCGCGCCCGCGCTGTGCGGCTCTCCCTCGATCTGCGATACCCCGCCGAAGATGAAGAGCGTGATGCTGCGGACCGGGATTTGATAGCGTATCGCCACCACCGAATGCCCCAACTCGTGAAGCAGGACGCAGACGAAGAGCATCAGGGCGGTGATCGCGCCCATGATCCAGTACTCAGCACGAGACCACGTGGGGTATGCGGCCGGATAATAGCTCGAAGCCAGCGCCCATGTGAACAACACAAAGATCAGGAACCATGAATAGTCGAGGCCGATCGAGATCCCGAAGATCCGCGCCACGGGAACGGAGTGTCGGGTCATGACCTGCCCTTTGTCTAAAGGTTTCTACTTCCGGCGCGAGAAAATAACGAAGGCGCGCACCCACCGGCTTCTCACCGTCTTCGGCCCCCGCCGCCGGTGCCTACAGCCCGCCAGCCGTTCTCCGGAGTTACCCCCGAAGTACACTTAACCAGCTTTCGGCGTCCACGTACGAAAGCGTTTGAGTCGGCTACTCTGCCGGAGAGCTTGCGCCTCCGCTCCTCATTCATACGCCAATCGTGCGTATCGCGCAAGCCCGAACTGCGGTTCGAGGTTAACCGGCGGATGGGCATCGTGCGTTCCGCAGCGGTCATCGCCGCGGTGCACGCACCGGTGCGCCGGAACACTCGCCGCGCCGACCCGCCTCTCATATGCCGGCGCGACGGTTTGGCAGGGGCGGAATGGGATGACGCGAAGTGCTGCCGACACTTGATCATCCTGAATCGGCGAACACGCGTGCGAGTCGCCGGCCCGGCGAAGGAGCGGTAACGATGGCGGTGACGGTGAAGGGCGGCCGGCACGCCTTTCCGGAAATAGCACCCGGGGATCACATCATTTTCATCTACGAGGATGCCTCCAGGCTTTTCGCATTCGTTGCCCCGTTCATCAAGAAGGGTTTGGCCGACGGCGAGCGCTGCGTGTACGTCGCCGCTGAGTCAAGGCCTGCCGACGTTGTCGAAGCGCTGTCCGCGGGCGGGGTGCGGGTCGACCAGAAGAAGAAGCGCGGAGCCTTCGCGCTGCTGACCCCGCGGGAGCACTTCGGCTTGCCGGCGTTCGACCCAGTGCGCACGACCGAGCGCCTGCGTCAGGAGCTGGCAGAGGCCACTTCCGCCGGGTTCACGGGCCTGCGGGTGGCCGCCGAAATGACGTGGGTCGGCAAGGCGGGGGTGCCGGAGGAGGCGCTCGGGGAGTATGAGGCGCTGCTCGAAAATGTCGTCGGCCCCGGCCGCGCCACGCGGGCATGCATCTATCGGGAAGACCGTTTCGACCCCGCGGTTCTGGAACGACTGGTGCGCACACACGGCAAAGTTGTGGCGGACGACTACGTCTACCTGAGTCTCAGCGCGTTGTTCCGGAGCCTCGCCCGGATGGATCTGCAGGGGCTCGCGCAGTCGGCCCATGAGCGGGCCGCCCGTAAAGGGGAACCGTATTTCCGGCAAGGGGATCAGGCCACGGACGTCTACTTCCTGACGGCCGGCCTGGTGAAACTCGTTCGAACCGATCCCGACGGACGAAGCGTGATTCTACGCATCATCGCGCCCACGGAGCCGTTCGGAGACCGCGTCCTTGCACTGGGGGGGACCGTCCGGCTGGCCTCGGCGGAGGCATTGGAGGATTCTCGGGCTCGGCCAGTACGTCGGCCGCAAGACCCGCCGCGGCGCCGTCATCGAGGTGCCGCTCTCGCGCCGCGATCTTGCCGAGCTGGTCATCACCTCGCCGTATACGGTCAGCCGGATCCTTGCGGAGTGGCGACGCCTCGACATCCTCGACGCGCAGCGGACGCGGATCGTCGTCCGAGACCTGGAACGCCTGGCCGCGATCGCAGAATAGCGCTTCGCGATGGATCCGGGAGCGGCCGGACCCGGTGTCCGACCGCCCCCGCCTCAGCTACCGCGTTACGATGAGTTTCGCCCGCATGAACGGATGGTCATCGCATTGATAGACGAAAGTCCCCGGCGTGGTGAGCGTCACCCTCATGGTTCCGCCCGGGACCACCTGACCGGTGTCCCAGAGCTTGCCCTCCGTCGTCTGCGCGGTCGCGGTGTGCGGTACGGGATCGTCGTTGATCCAGGTCACCGCGTGGCCCGCCGCCACGGTCACGGTCTGTGCGCCGAATGAAAATGCCCGGATGTGGATCTGAGCGTCGCCCGCCTTCGCGGCCGGGGCCGGCCGAAGCGGCCGCCCGGCAAATCCCGCCGCGCCCTCCGCGGCCGAAAAGGGCGTGTATTGGCTCATCGCCCCCGGTCCCGGCTGCAGCGAGATCTTGCGCGGCAGGCCGCCGACGGGAAGCGTCGCAACAACCTTCTTGGACGCCACGTTCACCACGGACAGGGTGTTGTCGCCTTCGTTGGCCACGTACGCGAGCTCGCCGTCCGATGTGATCGCCACCCAATGCGGGAACCTGCCGACCGCGATGTCGGTGCGCACCTGTCGCGACGCGAGATCGACGACCGCGAGCCGGCCGCTGCCCTGCACGACCACCAGTGCGGTCCGGTGGTCCGGAGTGAACGCCATCTGGTGCGGGATCGGACCGACCGTGATCCGCCCCGTGATCGCACGGGTCGCCCTGTCCAAGATATAGACCGCGGCGCTGTTGGCGACGGTAAAGTAGAGTGACTTGCCGTCGGGTGCGAGGAACAAGCCGCGCGGCGTCTTATCGAGGGGCACGCGCGCGGCGATCCGCCGGTTCGCGACATCCAGCACGACGATCGCATTCCCGTTGGGAACGTCCTGCGCCCCGACATACGCGGTGCGCCCATCCGGAGCGAGGGTCACGCCGTGGGCCTTGGCGACCGCGAACTGCGCCTCGACGGTGAACGTCGCGGTGTCGATCAAATCCACCTTGTCGATCCCGAACACGGCGACCAAGAGCGTACGGCCGTCGCGCGAGAGCGCCATGCCCTCGGGAAATTTCCCGACGTCGAGTGTCTTGATGACCGTGTCGGTTGTGGTGTCGACGACGCTGACCGCGGTCGCGTCCTCGCTCGACACGTAGACCCGGCGGCCGCCGGGGGCCACGATGACCGCTTCGGGCCCGGCAGGCACTTTGATCGTCCGAAGGAGACGCCCGGTTGACGTGTCGAGCACGCCGACGGCGTCGTCGCCGTACAATCCGATGTACGCTTTCGGGCCGCCGGCGACCGCGGCCGCCGTCGCCGGCGGCCCGGCCGGAGCATCCCACATGACTCCGGCCAGCACGACCAGCGCGGCGGCACACACCCGCACGCTTTGACTCCGAAACCGGCCAGCAAACACCGCGAACCCGTTGGACACGGACCATCCTCCCCGCCATGCATATTGAACCGGCCGGCCGCGGACCATCGTGGACCGCGCGAAGCCGCTTCTTCCAGCGGATACACTGGAGATCCGGGGCTGGATTGGATCCGGTGGACATCAGTGAGACCTCGAGACCGCACCGGCGGCCGCCGGGTGTGGCCGTTGCGGGCTGGGGTTGGTGGCGGGCCGCGGGTTGAAATCGGCCGGGATCTCGTTGTGGACCCCCAGCCCGATATCCGTCGGGACGATGCCGACGCTCCGGCATGACATGCCGCTCGCCGCGGGGAGACGCGTGACGTTCTGGTCCGGGATCTCCACGTAACCCGCCGGGAGCGGCGCGGCCTGCCCGGCCAGCCGGGCGGGGTCGAACGCTCCGACGAGGTCGTCGATCCCCGGGGTCATCGCATCGTCAGGCCCGAGGTTATCTTGGTGGAATACCTGCCGTCCCGTCACCCGTGCCGCCGCCTCGTCGGGGAGTTGCGCCAGCGGAGTCAGGACGAACAACACGTCGGCGAACTTGACGAGCGAGGCCTGGCTGCCGGCGGCGGGCTCGACGGCGTGGGCCCGCGCGAACGGCGAGAGCATGATCAGCGGCACCCGCGGACCATTGCTGACGACGCCGCCGTCGGGGCCCCATTTGGTCACCGGCGGCGGCACATGGTCGTAATCGCCTTCAGAGTCGTCCCAGGTGATGACGATCGCGCGCCGGCCGCGACCTTTATGCAATCATCATAGTCGCCGGTTAGATTGCTTGTTGGGCATCCGGTCGGGGCCGGCGGTTCCTCCGGGCGCCTAGATCGCTCGACCCGGCAGGCGGAGGTCACGGCATTGGAGGGCAGGCACGGGACCACCCCGGAAGGAACGACCGGCTACCATCGCGTAGTCGCCGGGGTCGAATGACCTCCACGTGCGCACTCGCCATCATGACGAAGGCGCCGACGGCCGGCAGCGTCAAGACGCGGCTCTCGCCTCCGCTCACCCTAGACGAGGCGGCCGGGCTCTATGCGTGTTTTCTCAAGGACACGGCGGAGAGCATCGCGGCGTTCGGCGCCGCGGGCCGCGGCGCCGGCGTCGCCGTCTACACGCCGGAGAGCGCCGAGGCGCTCTTCGGCCGGCTGCTGCCGCCGGACTTCGGGCTGATCCCGCAGCGCGGCGAGGGCCTCGGCGAGCGCCTGCTCAATGCCGCCGCCGAAATTCTGACGGCAGGCTACCGCTCCGTGTGTCTCATCGATTCGGACAGCCCCACGCTGCCGCCGGCGGCGCTCGAGGCGGCGATGGCCGCGCTCGCGCAGCCCGGCGAGCGGGTCGTGCTCGGGCCGGCGGACGACGGAGGTTACTACCTGATCGGCATGACCGCGGCCCGCCCGCGGCTGTTCGCGGACGTCGCCTGGAGCACGGACCAAGTCCTGACTCAAACGATCGCGCGGGCGCGGGAGACCGGACTGGAAGTCGTGCTCCTGCCGCGCTGGTACGACGTGGATGACGGCGCGAGCCTGCGCCGGTTGTGCGAGGAACTGGTCCCCGACCACCGGGCCGGCACTCGCCCGCCGGGGTATCACGCGCCCCACACGCGCGACTACCTCCGGCGGCTTCTCGCATCCGAGCACGAGCGCATCCTGCTTCGCGTGTCTTGAACGTCTCCCTGCCGGCCGCGGTCCGGCGAACGGCCGCCGGCGAGACGACCGGCGCGGTGGCGCTGCTCGGCGTGCTCGGTGCGCTGGCCGTGGCGTCGTATCTCTACGCGGTTCAGACGCGGATTCGGGAGATCGCCGCGCTCAAAGATGTTGCGTTCGTGCAGGCCGTCTTATTTCTCTGTGCGGCCGCCATCGTCTGGCGCGTGCGGCTGCGCGGTCCGGCGTTTGCGATCATCTTGCTCGTCGGAGTGCTGTGCCGCGTGCCGCTCGCGCTCGCGCCGCCGCGCTTTTCGGACGATGTGTATCGCTACGTGTGGGACGGCCGGGTGCAGGCCGCCGGCATCAACCCGTACCGGTACGTGCCCGCGGACCCGGCGCTGGCGCGGCTGCGCGACGCGGCGATCTACCCGCACATCAACCGCCGGGACCACGCGCGCACGGTCTATCCCCCGGTCGCACAGATGATGTTTCTCGCGTTCACGCGCGTCAGCGAGACGGTCTCCGGTATCCGGGCGGGCGCGATCGCGTGCGAGACCGTCACCGTGGGGATGCTGACGATCCTGCTCGGCCGGCTCGGACTGCCCCGCAGCCGGGTGCTGCTGTACGCGTGGAACCCGCTCGTGATCTGGCAGTACGCTGGGGACGGGCACATCGACGCGGCCGCGACCGCGTTCGTGGCGATCGCGCTGGTGGCCCACGTCCGGCGCTGGGACGCCCTCACGGGTGCGGCGCTGGGGTGCGCCACCTTGGTAAAATGGTATCCGGCGGTCCTGTTTCCGGCCCTGTCTCGTCCCGGCGCGTGGAAGATGCCCGCCGCGCTGGCGGGGGTGATGGTGGCCGGGTACCTCCCGTATCTCGGCGCGGGCGCGGGGGTGCTCGGATTTCTTCCGGGATATGCGCAGGAGGAGGGGCTGCTGAGCGGGCACCGCTTTTTTCTCCTCAGCGTCGCGCGGGCAACGGGCACCGCGCTGCCCACGCCGGTCTACGTCGCGGCCGCGCTCGCGACGCTGCTCGTCATCGCCGTTCGAGTATGGCGCCGGTCGGACCGGACCGCTCTTGGAGACATCCGGGGCGCGGGACTCCTCGCGGCCGTCTTCATGGTGCTGATCTCGACCCACTATCTATGGTATTTTGGGTGGCTGGCGTTGTTTCTGGCCGTCGTGCCCTCGGTCTCGCTGCTCTACCTCACGGCCGCGGCGACGTACCTATTGGCCGCTCTGGGGCCCCGGACGCTCGGCGCCGCCGGCGGGCCGCCGTTGTTCGACGCGGCGCTCTACGTGCCGTCGGCGGCGCTCGCGCTCGCACACCGCCGGCGCGGCCTCCCTGAGCCGGCCCGTCAGGACCACCTGGATGCGCCCGGGTGGGCCGGGACGGAGACGTAGGTGACGGCAACCGGACGACATCGCCCGCGGGCGCTCGTGACCGGTGGCGCCGGTCTCATCGGCTCGCACGTCGCGGATCGCCTGCTGCGCGACGGGTGGGTGGTTCGGATTCTCGACAACCTCGAACCGCAAACGCACCGGAACGGCATGCCGGCGTGGGTGGCGCGCGACGCCGAGTTCGTCCGCGGGGACATCCGTGAACGCGCGGCGGTCGCGGCGGCGCTCCAAGATGTCGACGTCGTGTTCCACCAAGCCGCCTACGGGGGCTTCATGCCGGAGATCGCCAAGTACCTGGAGGTCAACGGCGCCGGGACGGCCGGCATGCTGGAGTTGATCCGCGATCTCAATCTGCCGATCCGAAAGGTCGTGGTGGCGTCTTCGCAGGCCGTGTATCCCGAGGGGGCCGCGACGTGCGGCCGCCACGGCCTCGTCTTTCCGAAGGGGCGGCCCTTCGAGCAACTCCGCCGCGGCGATTTTGCGGTCCGTTGCCCGCACTGCGGCGGGCCGACGATCCCGGCGCCGACCCCGGAAGACGCGCCGCTCGCCGGCGAGACCGTGTACGCCATCAGCAAGGTCGCCCAGGAACGCCTGGTGCTGACGTGGGCGCGGCAGTCCGGCATCCCCGCCGTCGCGCTGCGGTACTCGTGCACGTACGGACCGCGCCAGTCGATCTTCAATCCCTACACCGGCGTCATCGCCATCGTCTGCACGCGCCTGCTAACGGACCAGCCGCCGGTGGTCTATGAGGACGGCCTGCAGACGCGCGATTTCTGCTTTGTCGAAGACATCGCGGACGCCAACCTGCTCGCGGCGACCGGCGACGCATGGGACGGACTCCCGGTGAACGTCGGGAGCGGCGCGGCGACCAGCATCAAGGATTTGTGCACCGTGCTTTCCAACGCGCTGGACGTCCGGCTCGATCCCCTCGTGCGGGGCGAATTTCGGCCCGGCGAGATCCGCCACCTCACCGCCGACATCTCCCGGGCGCGGTCGGCGGGATATGCTCCGCGGACCGATCTCGCCGGGGGTGTCGAACGCTACCTGGGCTGGATCAAGACGCAGGCGGACGTGCGCGACTACTTCACCTCGGCCGAAGCGGTGCTGCGCGCGAAGGGAATCGTCCATCGTGTGTCCGTCGTCTGACGAGGGCCGCCGCCCCCGCGGCGGCGGGTGGGTCTCGGTGGTCGTT
>DASYZR010000015.1 GCA_035945995.1 bacterium | reverse complement strand
GATCGCTTCCTCGCGTACGGGCAGACGACGACGTCCATTGTGCAGTCGTCGCCTGTTCCGCTGCGGCCGGTCCCGCTGCCCGCAGACGAGCGCCGCCTCTCGTGAACGATCGCGGCGCTGCCGATCGCCATCGGGCAGGCCGCGCCGGCGTTGCTTAGTCCGCCGCTCCTCGGAGCGGTTGTGGGTGTTGGCATCTCATCCTCGGTCATCCCCTATGTCTGCGATCAATTGACTGAATTAGCGGCATGACATCAGAACTTCGTACCCTCGACGTCGCGTCCCGGAGTGACCTCGACCGGGTGGTCCAGCGTCCGCAGGCGAGGCATGGGGGACCGCAGCAACCAGAGGACGCCGGCGACCCCTCCGACCGTGGCGATCCAGAGTGTCGGTCGAAGGCCAATCGCGCTTCCGAGCAGCCCGCCCACAAGCGAGCCAAGCGGCCGGACCCCGTAGTTTACGACGGTGAAGGCCCTTGAGACACGGGATCTGAGTTGATGCGGAATGAGCGCCGCGAAGATCGAGCCGATGCTGATATCGAGGATCATCACGCCCAACCCTGAGCCGAACCTCGCGGCGAACAGGAACGCGAGGATAACCAGCGCCGGGCCCGACGCCGCCGGCACGAGCACCAACGGTGCCGGGAACAGCACGCACCCCAGTATGTAGGTCGGGCCGATGCCCAGGGACCGTGCTATCCGTCCGGTGATGGCCGATCCGAGAACCGCCCCGACAGCGCTGCCGGCGGCGTGGAGAAATATCGATCAGAGGTGTCCTGCCCACCTGAAAGTGAGACAAACCGGCCTCGAAATTTTGCGACGGTTTTTCTACCCTCCCGCGGCCTCGATTTGATTTCCCTGAGCCTTCCAATAAGTCTGGCGAGCCACGAGGGCAAGCTGTAACTTCATGGGGGTGGCGCCCGAAAGGGGGCCAGCGCCGGTCCGCCGAACGGCCATTTCGAACCTCTGACCGCGATCCTTGGTCATGGAGGCTGGCGAATGATTCGTCGGCCCAGAAAGCGGGTCGCGAAGCGACCGGTCAGAAGACGGCCGACCCAATCCGCTCGGCACCAGAGCCGCATGGTCCCGCCTCCTCCCCAGCGTCTCCACAACCTTCCTCCGCAACTGACTAGCTTCATTGGCCGCGCGCGGGAGATCGTTGAGGTCAAGCGCCTGTTGGGCACGGCGCGGCTGCTCACGCTGACCGGGTCGGGCGGGTGCGGCAAGACGCGACTGGCCCTGCAGGTGGCCCCTGGGGTCCTTCAAGAGTTTCCCGACGGAGTATGGCTGGCGGAGTTGGCGCCGTTGTCCGACTCGAGCCTCGTTCCGAACGCGGTGGCCTCCGCGCTCGGCGTGCCCGAGCAGCCAGGACGGGGGTTAACCGAGACGCTGGCGGACTCCCTGCGGCCCAAATCAGCCCTCATCATCCTGGACAATTGCGAGCATCTGGTGGCGGCGTGCGCTCATTTGACCGACACCCTCCTTCGGGCGTGTCCGCACCTGCGAGTGCTCGCGACCAGCGTCCCGTACGCGACAACCCACTAATCCGCTACCAGGCTGGAGCCTGTCGCCCTGCCCCGGCCGAGGACCTGGGCGGTTTTGCCTACGCGCGTGCCCAACCGGCACTACCCATCGCGGGATGCTAAGGAGCGAGATTGGCTACAATTTGGCTACAGTAAGCGTCCTTCGTCCCGACGTGATAGCGCGGCACCCCTTGATACATATGGGGTGGCTGACGGGACTTGAACCCGCAACCCCCAGAGCCACAGTCTGGTGCTCTGCCCTTGAGCTACAGCCACCACGTGGCGTGATTGTAGCATCCGCCTTCGCGAAGCGTCCAGGCGACACAGGGTGGGTACCCACCCGCACGATCTGAGCGAGATGTGATAGCGAAACCCAGGAAAAGTTATACGCGAATCGGGATTGGGTCCGAATGGCCAATGCACCACGATCGAAGGTTAGAAAATTCTATGGAAGTTGACAGGAACTAGGCGGATGGACGGTGAATTCGCGCGCCAATCTCACTCATCATCGCAGCAGAGGTGGCCGTATCGATGCAGAACACACTGAGGCATTCCGCTTTTCTCACCGCTCCCCCGTCGGCCGTTTCGAGGATCGCGGCTCAAAGGTTCTCGCGCAGGGTCTTCGGAGTGAACCCGAGAGAAGTGAGTCAATTTGTCGCCGCAGTAGACGCGACGGTAGAAGACCTGGTCGACGTATTTGAGCATGAGCGCACGGCCCTGGAAGCGCAGCTTCGAGATGCAGCCGCCGAGGCTGAAACGTTGCGGGCGGGACTGAACGCCGCCGAGCAGTCTGCCGCCGCGTACCAAGAGCAGGAGGCCGTGATCGCCCGCACGCTCCTTACGGCACAGAAGACGGCGGACGAGCTCGTGCGGACCGCGCAGGCGGACGCAGACGAGCTCGTGGGCAAGGCCGAGATGATCGCGACCGATGTCGTCCAGGCCGGCTGCCGGACCGCCACCGAGATCCTCCAGAAAGCCCAGCAGGATGCGGATGACATCGTCGAGGCCGCCAGAGAGAAGGGAGCGGCCTTGCTCACTCAGCTGCAGGCCGCGGCCGACAAGCTGGTCATCGATGCACACCAAACGTTTCGGCAGGCCCAACGATCCGTGGAGCACGACGTGGCTTCTCTCTTGGAGCGCTGCCTTGAGGACCGGCACGCCGACTTGCGGAATGGCACGACGGTGGAGCCCCTCCGGCGTTTGAAGGCGCCCGGGTCGGAAACCGAGCCAGAGACCGCCGATACGACGCCCCAGTCAACCGTGTTGGACGTGGGAGCGGCGGCGCCTGGTGCCGGCGCGGAAGCCGCCGTCCCGGCTGAACGCGTAACCGATCCGGCCTCCCATTCGGCGCGCGAAGGGCCTCTCCAAGTGTCCCCTCTGAGCGCCGTCATTGCCTGGGTCATCATGGGAGGGGCGATCAGCGTCTTCTCCCTGCTGCGTCGTCTGGCCGCGGTCTTGCGCGCCTGAAACACTAACGACTGGCCAACGATTGATGTCTTAGCAAACGGCCTAAGCAATCAGCGCTGGTCCTAAGCTGGCCGGAATTCATCGGCGTCTTTGGGGGGAACATCGGCGTGGGCCAAGCATGGTCCATCGTTCTCGGCGCCGTACTTGCGATCATCACAGGGCTCATCGCGGAGTACGTTCGGCTCCGGATTGCCCGCAATCGATCCAGGGGTCGCTTTCGGAGGATGCTGAGGGTCGGATTGCCGGAGATCGCCGGCATTCTCGAGCGTCTCATAGCGGATGCCAACCGTGCCGGAGGCGTCATCGCATTCGTACGTCTGGACGAGCTGGCCGCCGCCGCTGATCGACACCTCGAGTGGCCGGCCGGTTTCAAAGACACCGCCGCGCGACGTGACGTCTACAACCTGCTCCGGGAGCTGAATCTGACGGCGGCGAATGCGCGCGCCGTGGAGGGAGTTGCGAACCGGTGTATCGGCCGGAATGATCCAACGGCCTCGGCCCTCGTGGCGAACCGACGGCGGGAGTTGTTGGAGGAATTCCGAGCGCTGAGCGCACACGCCCGCAGGTGGGAGCATCTCGCGGACGAACTCCGGTAACGGGCGGCCACCGCCGGGCAGTCAGGCCGAGGCCGGAATCTCCTGAACGTTCTTCAGTTCGGCCAGTCTGCGGTCCAGTTCATGCAAACGGCGCCGGTACTCGATTTCTGCGGCCACCGCATCGCGCACGTAGGTCAGGATCGCGTCTTCCATGGGATGCTTCGATCGTTGCTCCAACTCCCAAATCATGTCCGTAAGATGATGCACCGTCTCCTTCAGCTGCATACCGTTCCCCCTGACGATCCTGCGCGCGCGGACCCAGAGCCGCACCGAGGCTCCCTCGCGGTGCAATGCTTCTTCTTCTCGACCACCGCAGTCTCCTTGAAATGTTTCTCTGTTTTCTATGTGAATTCTTCGCGTGAATGAATCCAATATTGCCCCGGCGGTGGGCTTGTGGCATCAGTCAGGCGGGCGGGACGATCTCGATTACCTTGCGGCGACCGCGGCGCCCCCGCAAGATTCGCACCCGGCTGCGAGCCACGCCGAAGTACTGGGCCAACGCGGCGACCACCGCCGCGTTGGCCAGTCCGTCGTGCGGCGGCGCGGTCACGGCGACGCGAAGACCGCCGTCCGGACGCGGCTCGACCGCGGTTCGCCGGGCGCGCACGGCGACATGCACGGTCACGCGCACCTCGCCCGCCCGCACAGGGCCGCTCAACCGCCCGCCGCGGCGGCGGCGGCCCCGGCCGGAAGCGCCTGCGCGAGCGCCTCGGCCAGATGCACCGCCCGCCGGCCGGTGCCGTGCGCGATCTGCTGGCGGCACGAGGTCCCGGACGCGATCAGGAGCGTGTCGCCCGGCGCGGCCCGGATCGCCTTGAACAGCACGCGTTCGCCCATCGCCAGGGAGACGTCGTAGTGTTCGCGCTCCACTCCGAACGACCCGGCCATGCCGCAGCAGCCGGAGTCGATCTCCTCGACGGTGAGCCCGGGCACCGCGCGCAGCGCGGCGAGCGCCGGACCCGTCCGAATGATCGCCTTCTGGTGGCAGTGTCCGTGCATCAGCGCGCGCCGCTCCGCCGGGACGTACAGCGGGCGTACACCGGCGGCGTCGAGCGCCGCGAGGTACTCCTCGAAGGCGTAGCTCGCCTGGGCGAGGGAGCGCGCCGCGTCCCCCGGCACGAGGTCCGGGTATTCGTCCTTGAACGTGACGATGCAGGACGGTTCCAGGCCCACGATCGGGACACCGGCGGCAACCAAGGGCCGCAGCCGGTCCATCGTGCGCGCGGCCAGCGCCCGCGCCTGGCGCAGCATCCCGTTGCTCAACATCGGGCGGCCGCAGCACGAGAGCGGCGCGAGCTCGACCCGGCACCCTGCCGATTCGAGGAGCCGCACCGCCGCCCGGCCGATCTCCGGATAGTAATACTCCGTGAACGTGTCGACGAAGAGCGCAACGCGGCCCTGCCCCGGCACGCGGGCGAACCTCCCGCCCGGCTCCGCCGCGCCGGCTGCCGGGGGGCCCGGGGACGCGGTCCCCCTGGTGTTCCACCACCGGGTGAACCGCCGGCGCGCGAAGGCGGGGAGCCGCCGCCGGGCGTCGATCCCGGCCCGCTCGAGCGTCCACCGCGCCGGGGCGCTGCCGAGGAGCCAGTTCGCCAGCGGGGCCACGGCGCACGCGAGCGGCCCGAGCGCGGCGACGTGTCCGAAGAGCCGGGCACGCAGCGGCAGGCCGTGCCGCGCGTAGTACGCCGCCAGGAACTCGTGCTTGAGCTTCGCCATGTCGACGTTGCTGGGGCATTCAGCCTTGCAGGCCTTGCACGCGACGCAGAGGTCCATCACGTCGTAGAGGCCGCGGCTCGTAAGACCCTCCCCCGGAAGCCGGCCGGAGATCGCCGCCCGCAGCGCGTTGGCCCGCCCGCGGGTGCTGTCCGCCTCGTCGAGCGTCACCATAAACGACGGACACATCGTGCCCCCCCGCGGCTTCCGGCACGCGCCGACGCCGCTGCACAACTCGATGGCGCTCCGGAACCCTCCGTCGCTCGCGAAATCTTGAATCGTGGCCGGCGGGGCGGCTTCCTCCGCGCGGTAGCGCAGCGATTCGGTCATCGGCGGCGCGTCGACGATCTTGCCCGGATTCATGCGTGAGGCGGGATCGAAGGCGGCTTTGATCTCGCGGAACGCCCGGTAGAGCACCGGTCCGAACATCTTTTCCAGGAACTCCCCGCGCGACAGGCCGTCGCCGTGCTCGCCGCTGAGGGCGCCCCCGAACTCGCGCACCAGATCGCCGATCTCCTCGGCGATCTGGCGCATTTCCGCGACATCCCGCGGCCGGCGAAGGTCGAGCATTGGGCGCGTGTGCAACAGGCCGACGCTCGCGTGACCGTAGAAGGACGCCTCGGTCCCGTGGCGCCGGACGATCTCCCGGAAGCGGCGCGTATACTCCGCGATCCGCTCGGGCCCGACGGCGGAGTCCTCGACAAACGCGACCGGCTTGCGCGCGGCCTTCATGCCGAGCAGGAGCCCCACCCCGGCCTCGCGGACGGCCCACAGATTGGCCTGCGCCGCGGGTTCGAGGAGGCGCCGCATCGCGCCCCGGTAGCCCGCGCGCCGCATCCGGGCCTCCAGCGCGTCGAGGGCGGGGATCAGCGCCTCGCGGGTTTCCCCGGCGTATTCCACGGCGATAACGGCTCCCGGATCCCCGTCGACGAACGTGAGGCGCTGACTCAGGTCCCGCGTCTGCCGGGCCATCTCGATGATGAGCCGGTCCGTCAGCTCCACCGCCGTCGGATTCGTCGCCAGCATCTCGGGCGTGTACTCCAAGGCGGGCACGATGTCGTCGAATTGAAAGACGGCCAGCACCGTCGCGGCGGGCCGGCGCGCGAGCCGCACGGTCGCCTCGGTGACAATCCCGAGCGTCCCCTCGGAGCCCACGATCAGCTTCGACAGGTTGACCGGGCCGCCGGCCGGAAATTCGTCGAGATTGTACCCGCCGACGCGGCGCTGCACGTGCGGGAACCGCCGCGCCACCTCGTCGCGCGTCGCGGCGACGATGCGGGCCACCTCGCGGTAGAGGCGCCCTCCCGTGCCGTCGCCGCCCGCCCGGCGGGCGGCCTCCGCCGGCGCCAGGTCTTCGAACACGGCGCCGGTACCGTCGGCGAGGCGTACGCGGAGTGCCGCGACCGTATCCACGGTCTTGCCGTAGACGATCGATCGCGACCCGGAGGAATTGTTGCCGATCATGCCGCCGATCGTCGCGCGCGTGCTGGTGGACGTCTCGGGACCATAGATGAGCCCCGCGGGTGCGAGCGCGCGGAGCAGCTCGTGGCGGACGATCCCGGGTTGCACCCGCGCCCAACCCGCCTCCGCGTTCACCTCGAGCACGGCGTTCATGTACTTGGAGAAATCGAGGACCACCGCCCGGCCGACCGTCTGGCCGGCCAGGCTCGTGCCGCCGCCGCGGGGGAGGAGCGGCGCGCGGGCGGCGCGCGTGACCTCCACGACCGCCTGGACGTCGTCCGCGTCCCGCGGAAGCACGACGCCGAGCGGCTCGATCTCGTAGATGCTGGCATCGGTGCTATACAGCGCGCGCGACACGGCGTCGAAGCGCACTTCGCCGCGAACGCGGCGGCGGAGCTCGGCGACGAGGTCCTGCAGGTCGGAGCTTGCGGCGGCGGGTCCCGCCTCGCGGGCGATCTGCACGCCGGACGCGGCTACGTCGCGCGGACCGCGCCGAGCGGCACGCGGTCCGGCATCCAGGACGGCTGATCCGGCAGCGGTGACCGGTCCGCGGTCAGGAGGACGAGAATGTCATCGAGGTCGCGGACGCCGAACCCGAGACAGGGCCCGTAGTCGGTCTCGCCGCCCGCGGCGAGGCCGTGGGCGCCGAGCCGGGCGCGGACGCCGGCGAGGTCCGCCGGGGCGGGCACCCGCACGGTGAAGTACCACAGTCCGGGACCTTCGCTCGCCTCCGGCGGAATGCCCTGGCCGGCCCAGACGTTGGTGCCGAGATGATGGTGGTATCCGCCGGCCGAGAAAAACAGCGCGCCGGGGTACTCGCGGGTCGTCACGTCGAGCCCGAGGGCCTGGTGGTAGAAGGCCTCGGCGCGGCCGAGATCGGAGACGCGCAGGTGGACGTGCCCCAGACGGGTCCCCCCGGACACGGGGGCGGAGCGCTCGCCGCCCTCCGCGAGCAACCCCGCGATGTCGAGCGGCTCCGACGCCATCTCGACCCGGCCGTCCCGCCACGCCCATTGCTCCCGCGGCCGGTCGGCGTAGAGTTCCAGTCCGTTTCCCTCGGGATCGCGCAGGTAGAGCGCCTCGCTGACGAGATGGTCCGACGCCCCGTCGAGGGTGACGTTGTGCTCGAGCAGTCGCCGGAGCAGCCGGCCCAATGCCGCGCGGCCGGGCAGCAGGAACGCGGCGTGGTACAGTCCGCATCGCCGGCGCGGGCGTGGCGCGTCATCCGTCGTGGCGGTGAGCCCGAGGGCGAACGGGTAGCGGCCGTCCGCCGACAGCATCACGGTGCCCTCGCCGCTCCACGCCTCCCGGAAGCCCAGCAGGTCCCGGTAGAAACGGAGCGAGCCGGCAAGGTCGTCCACGCGCAGGTGCACATGTCCGACCGTGGTGCGGGGGTCGAGCGGCGGGTCCGCCATCAGGGTGGCGTTCGCGATGATCCGCGCGCCATCCTCCGGCGGGGCCCATGATCCGCCTCCTCTGCCCCCACTGCGGCGTCCAGTTCTTGCGGTTCGAGGCGCCGGAGGACGACGAAGCGGTGGAGTGCCCCCACTGCCACCGGCGGTTCGTGCCCGACGAAGAGGAGTACGTCGATCCGGAGGACGTGTGACCGCCGCCGGTGCTACAATAGCCTCCGGGGATGAGGCCGCGGCTCCGACCGCGACGAAAGGAGTGATCGTCATGGCGGGTAGCCTTGCGGACCGCCCCTGTGTTCCGTGCCAAGGCGGTGTTCCGCCGCTCGGCCGTGCGGAGTTGGCTCCGCTCCTCGCGCAACTTGACGGATGGCAGGTCGAAGACGACCGCATGCTCGTCAAGGTGTTCCGGTTCAAGAATTTCGTCGAGGCCGTCGAGTTCGTCAACGCCATTACGCCGGTCGCCGAATCGGAGAATCACCACCCGGACCTGCACGTGAGCTGGGGACAGGTCCGCGTGGACCTGTGGACGCACAAGATCAAAGGACTCGCGGAAGCCGACTTCGTGATGGCGGCGAAGATCGACCGCGTCGCCGCCCGGCCGCGCGCGGTCTAGACCCGGCCGGATCCCGCGCTCACTCGAGCGGCGGCCGGCGATCGATCCAGGGTGAGGCGGCCTCGAACGCGGCGGCCGCGCGGAGCACGTCCGCATCGGCGTGCCAGCGGCCGATGATTTGGAGACCCACCGGCAGTCCTTCGTGCGTCCAGCCGCACGGGATCGAGGCGGCCGGCTGCCCCGTGAGATTGAACGGGAAGGTAAAGGTCAGGCGCTCGAGCAGCGTCGGCGCCTCGCGGCCGTCGATGACCGCGCCGCTGTCCGGCTCGACCGGCCATGCCGCCACCGGCATCGTCGGCGTGAGCAGCAGATCGTAGCCCTCGAAGAACCGCCGGACGGCCTGGTAGAACGGCGCGCGCGCGAGGAGCGCCCGGCCGTAGTCGAGCGCGCTCACCCGGCCCGCGGCGACGACCATCCGGAGGAGTGACGGCTCCATCCGCTCCGGATGCTCGCGCGCCCGGTCCTGCTGGCGTGATGCGACGCCGACCTCCCAGATGACCCGATGCGGCTCCCGCAGATCCGGCCAGCCGAGCGCCGGCGCTTCGACGCTGCAGCCCAGGTCGCCGAACCGGCGGGCGGCGCCTTCCGCGATCGCGCGGACTTCCGGGTCGACGGGCAGATATCCGAGATCGGCGCTCCAGGCCACCCGCAGGCCGCGCGCGCCGCGGTCGCAGCCGCCGACATAGTCTTCCGCGGGCCGGTCGATCGACAGCGGGTCCCGCGGATCCGGCCCCGCGAGGGCGGACAGCACCAGCGCGGCGTCCCGGACGGTCCGGGTGATCGGACCAGTGTGGGACCGCGCCGCCCAGGGATCGGGGCTGGGATAAGACGGCACCCGGCCGAACGACGGTTTGAACCCCACCACCCCGCACAGGGCCGCGGGACAGCGGATCGAGCCGGCGCCGTCGGAGCCATGCGCCACCGGTCCAAGCCCGGCGGCGACGGCCGTCGCAGCTCCACCCGACGATCCGCCGGACGTACGGTCGAGCCGCCATGGGTTGCGGCACGGCGGGCCGATGAGATTGTCCGTCATGTCCTTGTGGCCGAAGTGGGGTGTGTTGGTCTTGCCGACGAGGATCGCGCCGGTGGCGCGCAGCCGGCCGGCCGCGGCGCCGTCTTCGGACGGAATGTGCTGTTCGAACCACCGGGACCCGTAGGTGGTTCGAACCCCCGCGGTGTCCTCGAGATCTTTCACCGAATACGGCACCCCGTCGAGCGGCCCGCGCCGCTCGCCGCGGCGCGCCCGCGCTTCCGCCTCCCGCGCCTGCGCGCGGGCGAGGTCGCCGGTCACGGTGATGTACGCGCCGAGCGCCGGGTTGAGGCGCGCGACGCGATCGAGGACCGCGTCGGTCACTTCGACCGGCGATACGTCGCCGGCGCGAATCAACCGGTCCAACTCCAGGGCCGGCGTGAAACACAGGTCGCTCGTTGCCACCTGGCTCGACCCCCGGGCGATGCTCTTTGGCGGCCGGCAGGCTGCCGGCCGTCAGGGAAGATCGGGTGCTCGGAGACTACATGGAGGCGGCTGCCCCTCCGACCGCCGGGACATTTCCATGACGACCCGTGCCAGAGCGGCGGGCCTGTGCGCGGCAAGCTGAAGGCATTGGGCGTTCCGCAGCGCGCGCGCCCACGCGCGAAAAGCCTCGCCGGTCCGGCCGGCGTACTGGAACGACGACGGCTGGCGCGCGAGCCGCAGCAGCGCCTTCGCGCGTGACACCTCGGTCACTGCCGGCCGGCCTTCGCGCTCGAGCAAGACGACCGTGCCAAGCGGGCAGACCCGGCCGAGACGAATCGGCCGGCGAAATACCACAGCGCCCTGGCGCGCCACGTCCGTCCCCGGCGGGAGCGGACCGGAGGCACGCGCCGTCCAGGGCTTGATCGCCATCGGCAAGTGAAAGGGCACCAGATTGCCCGTCTCCGGATCGAGCAGCGCGACCTCATCGGAGAGATACGCGCCGCCGCAGGCGAGAAGCGCCGCGACGGTCGACGTCTTGCCCGCGCCGCTGTCGCCGATGAGCACGCAGGCGCGCCCGTCGATCTCGACCGCCCCGGCATGGACGAAGACGAGCCGCCTGAGGAGCGTCGTGATCGTGGCGACGATCTGTCCGGTGAGAGTCTCGAGCCAGCGTTGTCGCGGAATCGAGATCGACCACAGTTCGTTGCCGTTGGCCTGCCCGACGGCGTGCCGCCCGTCGGTCCCGATCATCACCTGGACCTCGGGGATCCGCTCCCAAGGGAGGACGACGGACGCGAGCACGGCCTCCACCGGAGCAGTCATCCAGCCCGGACCGTGCAGGAATGCGACGCCGGCGACCGGCGCCGCACCGGCCGGTCGTCCCGCCTGGGCTATACCCATTCGACCGGCACCCGCACGCATCGGCCATCCGTTCGCCGGACGATTTCTGCGCGCTCGAACTCCGAGAGAACCGGACCGGCCGGGGACATCGCATCATCTCCCATCGCGCGCGCGGCCGCGCGGCCGTCGGTCGGTTTCCCTGCCGGCGGCCCGCATGCCTCCCAGACCCTGGCCGCGCCCGCGGTCAGATGAATGAGCCGGCAGGTGACGCGATCAAGCAAGATGATCTCATCGTCGAGTCGTGCGCCGACGAAACGGTAGGTACTCACCGCTCGATTGTCAGCGCCCCGTGGCCAGGGCCCCCGGGTCGGCCGTAGTACGTTCGAGGTGTCCGAAGACGATCAGGCGAAACGCGGCGCTGAACGGCGGTGTGCACGTCACGAGCGCGATCTCATCGGCATCGCCGTCCAGTGCCTCGACGTCGCTCGGCCGCGTGGTCAGTTGCCGGTCGACCCGGTACACGTAGCGCCGGCCGGCGTACACGAGCATGACGGCGTCGCCCGTGTGCAGCGTGCCGATGCGGAAAAACGGCGCCCCGTACGTCGTGCGATGGCCGGCAATGGCGACGACCCCACCGCGATCCCGCCCGGCCGCGGTCGGGCCTGTAACAGCGGCCCACGAGAGCGGTCCGGTGAAACGACCCGGTCCAGGGAGGACGGCGGCGTGCTCCACCGGTGGAAATGCCGTCCACGAGATGTGCCCGACGCCGTAGTGTTTCAGATTCTGTACCGTCGCACCGTCGGGGACGGCCCGGCGGATGCCGAGGCGCGGGATCTCCAGCACCATGACACCGTTCGGCGCCCGACGAGACTGATCGGTCTGATGGTCCCAAGCGGCCAGTGCCTCCGCCTGCGCTTCACCCGTGGCAGAGGCGGTCATGAGTATCCGCGCCAGCGGCCACGCGAGGAGCGCAAGGCCGGCCACGAAACAGGTTGTCGAAAGGATACGCAGCAGCCGGAGCGCGATCGACGCCCGCTTCCTCATCGCCGGCGGCGTCACCTACCTCCCCCGAAGACTCGAAAACCGCGGCGGAGGAGGGCGCCGAGCCCAATGAGCTGCAATCCGAACATAACCGGCACCCACAGGTCCTCGCCGGTGAAAGGCAGCGTCCGACGGGGGTGACGAACGGCTGGGGGCCGGACAACGGCCGGACGGCGAGCGGTGATCTTGGTTGGCCCCTGCGGAAGGACTACCACGGGACGTGCGGGAGGGGCCGCCGTCACCGGAGCTCCGCCCGTGGGAGGTGGTACGGCTGCCGGTGGCGTCGCTGCCGGCGCCCCGGCCGCCGGGCCGGCAGGGGCTGCCGGCGCACCTGCTCCCGGAGTCGCAACTGCGGGGGATGGCGGAGGCGACGCCGTTGGTGCTTGCCGCGGCACGCCCGCGATCAACGGCACGAATAGCGCGGCGACCAGCGGCAACAGAAACGCCGCAGCTCCGGCGCCGCCCCCCCCGCTTCCGCCGGTGACCGCGGGCGCGACCGGCGAAAACGAGGCGACTTGGCCAACCTGCAGGGCAATCGGTTGAACTGTCACTCCGTGCCGTAACATATGCGCCCTTTCACGGCAGAAGGCGGCTGACGAAGCATCCGCACTCTAGAATATAGCCCCGCAGCAGACCGTCGAAATCTATCGTTTGGATGATGCTGCGGTCATCCGATGGACGAGGGAACTAGCCTCTCTCCCAGGGAATTCCGGCGAACCAGCGATGATTGAGACGTGGAACCTCGGAAAGACATACTCTCCCTCTCGCTGGCGGCTACCCGGTCTGGGCCGCCGCCAGGGCCCGGTGCATGCCCTTCGCGGAGTGACCCTTCAGATTGACCGCGGCGAAGTCTTTGGGCTGGTCGGTCCAAATGGCGCCGGCAAGACGACTCTGCTGCGGCTGCTTGCCACCCTGCTCCCTCCGTCGAGCGGAGGCGCCCGTATCGGCGGAGCTGATCTCGTTCGAGAGCCGGGAAGAGCCCGGCGCCTGGTCGGGCTGGCATCCGGTGAAGAGCGTGGCTTCTATTGGCGCCTCAGCGGACGTGAGAATCTTGAATTCTTCGCGGGGCTGCTGGGCATGTCGCCCGGCGCCGGGGCGAGGCGAACCGGCGAGGTCCTCGAGCTCGTTGATCTGCTGCCGATGGCGCATCAGCCGGTCGCGCAGTACTCCACGGGAATGCGTCAGCGGCTCGGCATCGCCCGCGCGCTCCTGGGCATGCCTCCGGTGTTGCTGCTGGATGAACCGACGCGAAGCCTGGATCTCGTCGTCGCCTCGGGTGTCCAAACGCTTGTGGGGCGCCTTGCGGCCAACGCACGAACCACGGTCGTGCTGGCCACACACAATCTCGACGAGGCCGAAGGCGTCTGCGATCGGGTCGCCGTTCTGGTCGACGGCACGGTGCACGACCTCGTGCGCGTCGGCGGGGACCGGCACATTCTCGCGTCGCGGTACCGGGCGCTCCTGATGGTGCCGTGATGAGGACCGCCTTTCAGCTGCTGGCCTTTCTCCGCAGGGATTGGCGGCTCGCGCGGTCGTCCACCCTGGGCTTGGCCTGGCAGGCTGTGGCTGTCGTCTTTGCCACGCCGACGCTCTACTATCTCGGACGCCTGGTTCGGCCCGAGACGCCGTCCCTCGCGCGGTACGGCGGCGATTACTTCGCTTTCGCGATCCTCGGAATCGCATGTTCGGGATTGCTTGCTTCGGTGATGGGCGCCTGCGCGGCCGCCGTGCGCCAGGAGCAGGTCGGCGGGACCCTTGACGTCTTGCTGACCCTGCCGGCCTCGCTCCCGACCCTCGCGGTCGGCGCCTCATTGTGGCCCATGCTGCTTACCCTGGCGCAAACCGCGCTCTACGTCGGCCTCGGCGTGGCCGTGTTCCACGTCGATCTTGGCCGCGTGAACCTTCTCGGCGCGGCGGTGATCCTTGGCCTCGGCACCGTGGTCTCGGCGGCGCTCGGCCTCCTTTCCGCGGCCTTCGTGCTCCTGTTCCGGCGCCCCGATCCGCTCACCGGCATCGTGGCAGGCGTCGGCGCGTTGTTCGGCGGCGTGTTCTACCCGGTGGACGTCTTGCCGTCCCGCGCCCGGATCCTCGCTGAGTTCGTCCCATTGACCCACGCGCTGCACGGGGTCAGACTCGCGGTTCTGCGCGGCGCGGGCCTGCCGGCACTCCTGCCCCCGATGCTCGTACTGTTGGCGTGGTGCCTCGTCGCCGTCCCGGCATCGCTCGTCATAGCGCGCTGGGCCCTGCACGAAGCCCGGCGTTCCGGCGCCGTCAGCGGTTACGGATGACCGCGCTCCTCAGGCAGGAGAACGACGCGTGGTCCCTCCGGTCGGCGCACGCGGCGGCCCGACGGGGGCCGCTAACGACGGTGGAAGCGGCGCTACTCGACTTCGTGCGTCCCGGAGGCACCCTCGCACCGGCGCTGACCGGCCCCGAATGGGAGCGCGTGGTTGCGCTGGCGGTCCGAGAGCAGGTATCGCCGCTCGTCTTGGCGGCCCTGCGGGAGCGGCACGGTGCGGCGCCGGCCTCCGCCCTCACCGCGCTCGAGCAGGTCTCCCTTCGGACCGCGGCCCACGGCGCGGCCGCATACGCGCAGCTCACCGCGGTGCTACAATGCCTGCGCGCGGCCGGCGTCGCGGCGGCCCTGATCAAAGGTGCCGCGCTGGCGCGATTTGCGTACGGCGACAGCGCACTGCGGCCGTTCAACGATCTCGATCTACTGATCTCGCGGCGCGATTACCCGGCGGCCGATCGCGCCGTTCGCGAGGCCGGCTACGTGACGCTCCAGGTGGGCCGGCGCAGTCTGGGTGCGGGTGAGCAGGTCTATTGGGACCCGTCGTGGCGGCACGTACCGATCGACCTGCACTGGCGCTTCGATGCGGACCCGCTTCGCCTTGGCCTCGACTACGACGCCATGCTGCGGCGCGCGTGCGCCGGCACGATTGACGCGGAACCGGTGCTCGTCCTCTCCCCCGCCGACACGCTCGTGGCCCTCTCGGCGCATTTCGTAAAACACCTTTGGGGCAGCCGCCCGCGATTGCGTTATCTCCGCGACATGGCCGAGGTGGTGCGGCGGCATCGAGTCGACTGGGGGGCTGTCGCGAGCGCCGCGGTGGAGGCTCCGAGGGCGCGCTCGCCGCTCCGCCTCGCCCTCGCGGCCGCGGCATGTCTGACAGACGCCAGCGTGCCGGCCGAAGTATTCCGTGCGCTGGCGCCGTCCCGCGGCACCCGAGTGGACAGATACCTCCGCGGCCTCGTGTGCCGGCGGATTCTCCGCCGCGACACGCCGTTTGCGGCGCTGATCCAGGTCGCTGCGGTACGCTGGCTCGACAGAGACGTCTGGGACGTCTATCCGAGGCTGACCGCGGCGGTGCTCGACACCCAGGGCCGCCGCGTGTTCAGCCGTCTTCGCCGACATCGGCGGCCGCGCGGGAGGCAGGCGGCGTCTAGCGCACGGCGGACTGCATGAGAGACGGTGCGACGGGGAGCCGGCCCGCCGCTGCATCCGCGGCAGGGTCGTCAGAAAAATCTTGGACCACGATCACGCCCTCATCGCCGCCGTCAATCACGCCGATCCCCACGAGGCGGAACGCCGGGTAGAGAATATTGCGCCGGTGCGGCGCACTCTGCCACAGTGCCTGTTCCGCCTCCTGAATCGCGGGCGCATAGGCAAGGTTCTCGCCCACGACGCGCAACAGAAGTCCGGTGGACGTGAGCCGGTCCCGCAGACTGCGGCCGTCGCGCGACACGTGGGACAGATATCCGTGCGCGAACATGTCGAGCCCATACGCCCGAGCAACGCTTTGGATTTTCGCGTTGGCGCTGAGCGGCGCAAGGTGCTCAGCGGCACGTGTGCGGTTGAGCCATATGAGAACGAAGTCCTCGAGTTGTCCGTTGGCGCGCGCCGTCGCGGACTGGACCGGGAGCCTCACGATGGCATAGTGGCCATCGGCATGAACCGGCGGTGACAACAACGCGGATCGACCGAGCAGCAGCGTAAGGACGAGCAAACCCGCTGCGAGCGCCGGCGGCGCATGGCGACCCCGAGCCATACGTGCTTTCCCTCCGGGGCCCCATACGCTTCTTCGGCAGCCTGGCAGACTCCGGACCCGCTGGTGGGAGTCCCAAGGCGTTGCGTCCCCGCCTCGCGACGGGTTTGCCCGTTCGGAAGCCCGTAATTTCTAACTGCACAACTCAGAGCGGGTCTAGACCTTGATCCAACCGCGTCGGTGAGGGTGACTCTCCGGGACCGTTCGCCACCTACAATGGGTGTCTGCTCAATGTCTCGAGGAGGTACCTGAGCGCATAGCGAGCGACGAAGATTCCGTGGGCGACCGGCAGCAGACCGCATACGACGGCAAGGGCATACCGGCGAAACCGATACAGCACGAGTGCGCCGATGAGAGTCACGACTGCAACGGCGGGCAACGCCTTCGCCACGAACAGCTCCGCGGGGGACGGGTACGGGCCAAGCGCCGGATCGAGAAGTCTCACGTTGGCGAGGAATATCCAGTCGACGAAGACCAAGATCCCAGACGCCAGCACCCAAAGAACGATCAGACCCACAATTTCCGAACGCGGAAGTCTCAGCATGACGCTCCCCTCGGGCTGCCGCCACCAAGCCGGATCCCTCCCCGCCTAGTACGCCGTCCCCCGGACGTCTTCCGCCCGCAGGGCCATGCCTGTCGGCGATGATGGTCCGGCGGACCGGCACGGTCGTTTCGGCTATAGTGTGAGAGATGGCCCGGCATCTCCGTCCTGCCGCAGTCCGCTTCCTCGTCGCGCTCATTCTGTTCGCTGCGCTGGGGATCGCATCCGGGCTGCCGGCCGCCGTGCGCGTCGACCGGACGATCACGGTGTCGATGCAGAACACCTCGATCCAGAACGCGTTCCCGGGTGCTGCCCGCGCCGCCGCCGATCTCGTCTCTCTCACCGATGCCGCGATCATGATTCCGGCACTCGTTGCCAGCGGGCTTCTTATTCTACTTTTCGGTGAAGCGCGGCGCGGTGGCAGGCTCCTGCTGCTGGCTGCCGGAACGATTAGCGTTAGCGCGATTGCCGCCTTTTTCGAGCATGTGATCGTGCATCCAGGCCCCGATCTGCAGATTCAAGTGCCGCGGTTCGCGGATGCGTTCGTCACCCCGGATGCGTCAGCGTGGGTTGCCGTCGCCGCGATCGCGTTCGCCGCCACGGGCGGGCTTGTGAGGGTACTCCTCCGGGAGAGGCGTCGTCGCCGTGCCGTATCGCCGTGGCCGGCGGCCGCGGCGTTCGCCATTTGTGCCATGGCCGTACTCTTCCGGGACGTTGTGACTGGAACGCTACCCGCGGTGACGGCGATGCAGGGGTACACTCCGTACGGGTTCCCGTCCGGCCATGCGGCACGGACCGTATTGTTCGCCGGTACGGCGCTTCGACGCGTTCCGGGACTGAGTGTAGCCGTTGTCGCCGCCCTGGCGTTGTCTTTGGTCTATCTCGGCGATCACTGGACGTCTGAGGTGCTTGGCGGGCTGTGCCTGGGTTGGGCAGGCGCCGAAGTCGTGCGGGAAGTATGGCGCTGGCTGGACGTCCGGTTTGTGGGAGCGCCGCCTGACGCTTAGTTGGCCCACGTGCCGTCCGTTTGGCCCCAACCAGTGCGCCGGATTATCTACCCGCGGACTACCCGCAAACTACCTGCCTAGGTAGTGCTCAATTCAGCGCGCCAACCGTAAAATCAAACCACACAAGTCACCTCAGCGCTACTGGGAGAGGTCCTAGGACCACGGCCTCAACGGGACCGAGGGCGGTCTTCAATAGTGAGCATCCATGTCTTGGTGGCGGTCGAGGAAGCCCTGATCCGGCACGGGATTCTGTCCGTCTTGCGGCCGGATCCGGATATCGAGGTCCTGGGCGAGGCCGCGGACGGCCAGGATGCTCTCACGAAGGCGGTGACCCTACGCCCTGACCTTCTGCTCATAGACCGCATGTTGACGGGCGGAGACGGCGTCGCGGCGTCTCGCGCCATCAAAGAGCGATGCCCGAACACGCATATCCTGATGTTGGTCCCGTACGCTGAGCCGGACCTCCTTCGCAAGGCGGCCGACGCCGGCGTGGACGGATATGTGCTCAAAGATATCTCGCCCGCTGACCTGGTCAACGCGATCCGCGCCGTGCACAAGGGGAGCACCATGTACAGCCCGCTCGTCGTGAGGCACGTGCCGGCGTACCCGTCCGCGATGCGTGATGTGCGCACCGCGGCATCGGCACGCCCCATCCGTGGGCTCACGAGACGCGAACTCGACGTCCTGACCGGCGTGGCCGCGGGTTTGAGCGACAAGGAGATCGCTGCCAAACTCTTCCTGTCAGAGGGCACGGTGAAAACGCACCTACGAGCCATGTATCGTCGGCTCGGGTTTGATAATCGCACTCAGGCGGCCGCTTTTGCGGTCGAGAACCGCCTGCTGATTCATCACGCTGGCGGCTAGCATGCCCCCGGTGCTCTTGCCCCGAGGAGGACCTCGCGAGGCTCGCGGCTTGCAGCAAGACTGAGCAAACTCTTGAGCGGCAAGACGGAGGTGAGGATGCGATGCGCCCGCACTCGTTGCTCGTGGCCGCGACCGTGCTATTGACCCTCAGCGTCTTGAGCTCTGGTATCGCAACTGGCCGGCCGGCCATCGGTGGATCGTACTGGGCGGAGAACACCCTGAATAAGGTTATCACCGCCTGGCCCCAGATAGCGATTGCCGTGCTTGTTGGACTGCTGGTCGCGGGGATGGTGGGGTTCTACGTTTTGGACTGGGCGCCCACGGTACTCTTGCTCGCAGCGATCGCCCTTCTCGTGTACGAGTTCTATTGGCAGCGTTTGTCGCGAGGGATCCCTCTTTAGCGCATGTTCCGCAAACGCTCGGGGGTAACCGGATGAAGCAATCGTTGGGGGGCCGTGCAGGGATTACCCTGCCATCATGAGGAGTGGAGAACTCCCCCGCGCAGAATATTCTGTGCTCACGGCCCCTGAGCGCAGCGTGGCAGAGTACAAGAATCTTGGGATCACCCGAGAGGCTATTTTCGGACGATCTTTCGACTTCGAACATGGGTTCGGCAGTGGGTTCCTTCCTCGGATCATGGTGTCAGCAAGGCGGGGGGCAAAATGGCGGTGGCTGTAGGCAATGCCCTTCTCCATAGCCTCCCGGGTCCGGTCGACGAGCGGCCAGCGGTTCAGACGGCTCGCGCCCGCTGTCGACGACAGAGCACCGGTGGGCCGTCTCGCGTCACGGTCAGGTGTCTGCGCCATGGTGATCATCCTCCCTTCTTGCCGTCCGCGTCCCCCATGGGAACGACTTCGGGCTTCGCCCGGGCTTCTTCGTGCTCCCCGGCCCCGGCGCCCGTGATGATGATCGCACCTGTGTCGTCCTCGATCTCGTAGATGTCCCCCGGTCTCGGCGTCGGCTTCTCGCCCTCGGGTCGTGAGGGTCCGCCCAAACGCGGCTTGTCCCTTCTCTCGTCCGGCCGACCGCCGGTCCCCCGCGCTCCCTCGGCGTCTTCCGCGAGGGCGCGGGCCCGCCGAGGATGACGAACGCCAGGCCTTTTTCGATCGCCTCGTCTGTTCTGTCCACGAATCGCGGCCCCAAGCGCCTTCAGCCACTCCGCGCGGCTCATCACCGGAGGGTTCGGCCTGCCGCTCGCGGGCGTCGGACGCCGCGCGGGCGCAATGATGATCGCGCCGGTGGCGTCGTCGATCTCCTCGAAGATCGGCTCGTCGTCATGCGGCCGGCTATCACCGCCAGCGGGCGACGGCACGTCGGCAGGCTGGTCATGCTTGCGGTCGTCTTCCTGCGCCACGGCACTCACCTCCCCTTCCGGGAGCCACAATTAGAGCGGGGGAAACGCCAAACCCCTCCGCGCACGAAGGGGTGCGCGACCTTGGTTCCCTTCCGGGCCTATCGCCTCGCCGTCGAGGCCGGGCACCTTGGCGTCGCCATCAGGTTGCCGGGCGCGCTGCTGGCCGCGCCGCTCTTGATAGTCTCTTATGCGATTATGGCTGCAGCATACCACACGGGCGCACGTGGCGGGCGGCGTTGTCCCGGAAGATGCTGTCGGCTGACGGAGGTCACTCGCGGGCTCTGCCTAGTCTGGTCGGACGGGGCTGCTTGACGATCCGTGATTGGGATGAAGGGTTTGACCGACGTATCGCGGCCTGGGTGGTGTCAGCACGCCGCACGGGGGACCTCGTCCGGCTCCCATTCGGCAGTGGTCAGAAATCAGAGGCCCGCGGCATCCAAAGGACACCGCGGGCCCACCTGGTGTGTTATTCTGCTACGCTAACGGACAAGCAGGTGACCCGTTGCCCATAGCGCGACTCCCACGAGTAGAAGCAGCGCAAGAAGCATCGCATGACCTCCTCTCGCTTACAACCCGTTCTATCCATTTTGCCCAGCGTCGTGGCGAACATATCATGTGAATGTGGTGAAAGTCCACGCCGTGCGGCCTGCCGGGGTCGGCGGCTTACCTTGGACACCTAAACCTGGGCTGACTTTTCAGCGACTCCACCAGGCGACGAGCCGCGCGCGGCGCCGCACGACGTCGTACCCGTCGCCCCGCACGGTGCCGATTGCGTCCACCTGCACGTCGATCAAGAACGTCCGTATCCCCAGGTTCAGGCCGCGCTGTCGCGTTCTCGCGGTGAGGGAAACGCTCATTGCCGCGACGACGTCAACAGACGGATAGTCGGCGGGGAACCGTGGCTCAACCTTCACTTCACGAATTTCCCGAATCGAGGCCTTGGGGTCGGTGAAAATGAGCGGGACTGCCTCCGGGCACTCCAGATGCCCGGCAATGAATTGCTCGAGTTCCGGCCTCGTGCGGTCGATCGCGGCGGCGATGAAGTCGCAGACGATGCGGCGCACGAGGAAGGCCTTGAGCCCAGCCCCACCAGAATGGCCGGCACGAACGCATGCACCTGACGCGCAAGAAAGAAGCCACCAAGCCCGCCGCGGCCAACTTCCTGCAGCAGCAGGCCCGCTTCGATCAATTCCTCGACGTCTTCAACAACGAACGCCCGCACGAAGCCCCGGACATGCAATGTCCCGCGGACGTCTACCGCCCCTCCCCACGCCCCTATACGGGCCTCCCGGATATCGACTATCCGCTCCACGACAAAACGATCGTCATCACGGAGTGTGGGCGCATCTGTCTGGGCAGCAACAAGATCACCGTCAGCCAGGTCTTTGCGGGTCAAGCCGTCGGCATCAAAGAAGTGCAGGATGACATCTGGCTCGTCAGCTTTATGGAGTATGATTTGGGCTACTTTGATCTCGAGACGCGAGTGCTGGAACCGCTCGAAAATCCGTTCGGGCCGAAAGTGTTACCCATGTCTTAGGTACAAAGTG
>DASYZR010000014.1 GCA_035945995.1 bacterium | reverse complement strand
CTCGGGGTCGTGGCATGACCCGGCTAGCCGGTACAGTGCGCTCGGCGAAGAGGATGTCTTCGAGGGAGTCTGGCCGCTGGCGAGGCGTCCTCGGGTCCCCGATTTACCGGGCGGGGTCCCGTGACGCGTATCGACGTGCAGCGAGCCGGGCCTGAGTTGTTTAGCGCTGTGTCGACGTCAAACGAGGAGGGTTGACGATGGGGGGGGACGCGAAAATCAAGAACGGACAACGCGACGTCATGATCTTGATCGAAGACGTTCGTGTCGGGCGGCTCAGTCGGCGTGAGGCGATTGTGCGGCTGCTGGGCATCGGACTTTCGGCGGCGGGATTGTCGGCTGCTCTGGCGGCGATCGACCTTCAACCGGCGCGGGCCGCGGCCGGGGTCCGGGGGACGGGCGGAATCCTCAGAATCCTCTACTGGCAGGCCCCGACCATTCTGAATCCGCACCTAACCGCATCGAACCAGGACCTTCAGGCGGCGCGGCTCTGCCTGGAGCCGCTCCTGACCGTGGACGCGGCCGGTGTATTCACTCCCGTCCTTGCCACCGCGGTGCCGAGCAGGACGAACGGAGGGCTGTCGCCGGACGGACGATCGGTGACGTACCGGTTGAAGCGTGGAGTGAAGTGGGCCGACGGACGACCGCTTACGGCGCGGGATGTGGTCTTCACCTACCGGTTCATCTCGAACAAACAGACCGGGGCCACGTGGTACGCTGTCTACGACGGCATCGAGAAGGTCGAAGCGCCCGATCCCTATACCGTCCGGATCACATTCAATCGTCCCACGCCCGCGTGGTTCCTGCCGTTCGTTGGCGACAAGGGCCTTATCCTTCCGGAGCACGTGCTTGCCGACTACGTGGGACCGACCTCGCGCCGCGCGCCTTTCAACCTGAAATGTTTCGGCACCGGTCCGTACAAGGTCGACGACTTCGCGCCGGGAGACCACATCACGTACTCGATCAACGAACTGTACCGAGAGCCGACGAAGCCGTCGTTTAGCCAGGTGCAATTCAAGGGCGGCGGAGACGCAGCGTCCGCGGCCCGTGCCGTGCTGGAGACCGGGGAGTACGACTTCGCAATCAATCTTCAGGTCGAATGGCCCGTGCTGGCAAACATGGAGCGCGCCGGCAAGGGGGTCGTGGAGACCATCCCCGGCGCCGGGGTCGAGGCCATCTACTGCAACCTGTCGGATCCAAATAGAGAGGTCGACGGGCAGCGATCCTATGCCGGGGCGCCGCATCCGTTTCTCACCGACGTGCACGTCAGGCAGGCGCTCGCGCTGGCGGTTGACAAGCAGACGATCGCGAAACAACTCTACGGGGCGGAAGGGGCCGCGACGCCCAACGTCCTGACGACGCCCACCCGCTACGCTTCGAAGAATACGAAGCTCGTCTTTGACATTGCGCAGGCCAACCGGCTGCTCGACGAAGCCGGCTGGACGCGTGGCACGGACGGCGTGCGCACCAAGGGCGGCGTCCGCCTCCAAGTGGCGTTTGTGACGAGCGTCAACACCCTCCGGCAAAAAGAACAGGAAATCGTCAAGGCGGGGTGGGAAAAGATCGGCGTCGGCGTTAACATTCAGGCGATCGATTCGAGTGTTTTCTTCAGCACCGCGCCGGGCAACAAGGACACGTTCCTGCACTTCTACAGCGACGTCGAGATGTACACGCAGAACTTCTCGCTCTTCCCGAGCCTCTACATGTCGCAGTTTTACAGCGGCGATCCTGCGAAGACGATCCCCCAGCGAGAAAACAACTGGTCGGGCCAGGCTGTTACGCGCTGGCAGAGCGCTGAGTACAACCGGCTCTACGAGCAAGCGCTCGTTGAGCTCGATCCAGAGAAGAACGCGGCGTTGTGGGTCGAGATGAACGATCTCGTCGTGAATCAGGCCATCGAGATCCCAATCATCGACCGGCGGACCGTGGCCGCCCGGGCGCGCAATCTGTATACTGGACACAATCTCAGTCCCTTTGACAACGCGACGCCCAACGTAGCGGACTGGAGGCGGACCGGCTAGACGGGCGCGTCCGCCGACGCGTCTCCAGTAGGGACGGTAAGGCTCGCCGTCTCGGGAGGAGGGGCGGTGCCGCATGGTGACGCGTCTTACCGAGTGGGTCGACGTCGAGCGCCTGCCGCTGGCGTCCCGGCATTCGTTTGATCTCGCCGTGGTGCCGCTGGCCGACGGCTCGTGGTTGACGGTCCCCGTGAAAGTGGTCATCGGGTCGCGCCCCCGTCCTCGCCTTGTCGCAATTGCCGGCGTGCACGGGGATGAGCCCGAGGGCATGCTGGCGCTGCTGGACTTTGCCGAGCAGTGTGACCCGGTCACGCTACGCGGTGCGGTCGTGTTGGTGCCGGTCGCCAATCCGCCCGCCTTTGCGGCCCACCAACGGCGCAGCCCTGTGGATGGTCTCGACCTCAATCGAACATTCCCGGGCAGGCCCGACGGGACGCCTTCAGAGCGGCTCGCCTATCGCCTGGTGAACGACGTCCTCACCGGGGCGGATCTTGTCTTCACGTTGCACAGCTGGTACGCGACCGGGATGGTCGTGCCCCACGTGGAGGTGCCGGACGGCGGTGACGCCGTTTCTCGACGGAGTTGGGAGGCGGCGGTGGCCGCGGGCTTCACGCGTATTCGTGGAGGGGGCTGGCAGCCGGGCGTTCTCGGAGTGACGGCGGCGGATCGCGGGGTCCCCGTGCTGGAAGCCGAGATCGGCGGCCAGGGGATGTCGACTTCCGAGAACCGCGCGGCTTACGTCGATCACCTGACCCGTCTGCTCCGGCACCTCGGCATTCTGGACGGTGATGCGTCGCCCAACCCGGAGGTGGAGGTACTCGGCCGCGGGCTCCTCCACGCGCCGGCGGGCGGGATGCTCCGCCTTAATGTCCGGCTGGGCGAGTACGTGGAAGCGGGGACGATCCTGGCGTCGATTA
This sequence comes from bacterium, assembly GCA_035945995.1. Lineage (NCBI taxonomy): Bacteria > bacterium. Next base: position 403 of record DASYZR010000014.1, on the reverse strand, counting down.
CGAATCTTCACGGCGAGCGACTGGCGGAGATACAGGCCCCCCACGCCGGATTGGTGGCGGCGATACGACAGTTCATCTCAGTCAATCCCGGCGATCTCGTCTTTGCATTGTATCCCCGCCGATGACTGACCTCGGCTCGCCGGCGGGCGGGAACGAGTTGGTTGGTAGAGTGACAGACCGGCGGAGCCGGGAAGTCAGTTGTGCTGGCGATTTTGTAGGTCTTGGTGCGGTCTGCGTTGGGCGTAGTGAGGCCGGTCACATAGAGCGTGCCGGCCCCCCGATCGACGACCGGCGTGCTCGTGATTCCGACGCGGTCGATGTTCCCGCACGGCAGGTTGTCGCGCGGCACGGGCATCCCGAGCACGACGGTCCCCACAGGCGCTTCCCCATCCGTCGGGTCGAG
>DASYZR010000013.1 GCA_035945995.1 bacterium | reverse complement strand
GTTGGATATTGCGACGATAATTCCCGGCCGCGCTCTGGGTGCGGTCGCACTCGGCATGTCCGCCGCAAAGGCCCGCGCATCAGCAGCACGATTCGAGCGAGCGACGGGATGCGGCATTGACGTGCTTGTGCGGGGTGGGGTGGTCGTTGCCGCTGGAAGTGCCCGGGCCGGTTGCCTGGATCTCCAGCTGCCCGGCGACAATCAGTCCTTCCTCCCCAGAGAGGCGGTCGGCGGACAAGCCGTCGTTGAACTGAGCGGCTCCCCCGACGCGCTCGTCAACGCATTCGGCACGCCGCTGGTCGTGCGCCAAGGCGCGGACGAGTTGGCACTCATCTTTGCTAATGGGCTCGTCGCGCAGGTCGAGGGGGTGCACGCGAACGGCGGCTTTGTGAGGTACCTGGCCGTCCAGGCGGCGGCGTCGACGTCGGTGCCACCGATCGGCTACCTCGCATCGGCTCCGGCGAGTGCCGCGATGACGCCAATCCGCGTCATCACCATGGCAATCGTCCCGGGATCTTCACTTGGGCCGGTGGCGCTCGGCATGCTTGGGGGATTGGCGCGCCGGGCGGCCATCCGCTTCGAACACGAGACGGGATGCGAGATCGATTTGCTCATGGCACGCGGCGTGGTCGTGGCCGCCGGCAGTGCCTGGGGTGCCTGCCTGTATCTCCAACTGCCGAGCGGCACTCCTCCCATGCTGATGTCCGACGGGATGCGGGACCTGCCAGTCGTCGTCGGGGTCGGCGGTCCTGCCGCGGCGCTCATCGACGTGTTCGGCACTCCCTCGGTCGTGCGTCAGGGGACGGACGAGGCGGCGCTCATCTTTCCCAATGGGCTCGCCGCCCGCGTTGGATCTGTGCATGCCGAAGGCGGTATTGTCACGTACCTCGCCGTTCAGGCCTCGGGAGTAACAGCGGTGCCGCGAATCGGCTACTTCAATCTCTCGGAACAGGCCGGTCACTGAGGTCTCAACGGAGCGATGGTGCGTTACTCCGCGTTGGGGGGAGCGCCGATGGATTTGAGCCCGCAGCGACGCACCAGAGTCGACGCGATGTCTAGCGCGAGCGTCGGCACCGGAACCCATTTCAGACGTGTGGGCCGGGGACACGATCTGTCGGTTCGGACGTACCGCTCGTCCGGCCTAGGTCGGCGCACCGAGGCGATGGGTATCGTTGCTGCGCTCGTCTTGGCGGCGACGATCGTCCGTCCGGCCCTCGGGCAGCCGGCCGAGACGGCTATCGTCCCGGACACTCCGTTGGGCCAATCACGCTCGGCATGCCGGTTAGAGAGGCACGCGCCGCGGCGGCACGGTTCGCGCATGCGACGGGTGCACCATTGATCTGCTCGTGGCCCGCAGGGTCGTCGTCGCTGCGGGCAGTTCCTGGGGGGCTGCCTGGATCTTCAAGTGCCGCCCGACGCGCGCCCGATGGTGATGTTCCGTCTCTCCTTCTTGCCGGCCCCAATCGGCGTCGGCGGACCTCCCGACGTACTCGTCGACGCATTCGGCGCACCATCAATGGTGCGCCAGGACGTCAACGGCCTCGTGCTTATCTTTTCAAACGGACTCGCAGCGCGGGTGGGCGCGGTGGTCAGCTACGTGGCCGTCCAGGCTGCGGGATTGAGGTCTGTTCCGCGGTTCGGCGATTTTGCGAACGAGACGGAACGAGTACACCTACACTTCAATGGCGCCTCCGATGCTCCGCAAATGCTCGCGAAAGCTGAGGGACGGGTCGGCGGCGCGGCTCTTCAGATACTCGTCAAACCGCAGCTGTTGACGCAGGAGTCTTCCAGCCTGCACGGCCTCCGCCTGCGCGCGCTCGGTCTGCCAAATTGACCGCGCGATGCGCAGCGCCTCTTGCACCCGGTCACCGGCGAGGAAGAGGACCCCGTCGGCATCCGCGAACACCCAGTCACTCTTGCCGACGGTCCATTCGCCGGCCTGCGCCGACGTGAGCGCCTCGGGATCACGCGGATCGAGGCGCCGCGGGCCTGCGGCGCACGTGCCGCAACTGAAGATCGGAAGCCCGATCCGGATGAGATCGGCCGTGTCGCGGTGGGCGCCCCAGATGACAATGCCGGCAAGCCCGCACGCCTGCGCCTCCAGCGCAATGAGGTCGCCGACGCAACTCTCGTCCGATCTGTCGCCGTTGTCGACCACAAGCACATCGCCCCGTTCGGCCGTGCCCATCGCCTCGAGGAAGATGTCGACGCTGCCGTAGTGCCGGGCCGGGAGAACGCGGCCGGCCAGTGTGCTCTCGGGAAACAGGGGACGGATGGCGGGGCACGCCAGCCGCAAGGGTGCCTGCAGTCGAAGGCACGCGTCGGCGAGCGTGGGCGTTGAGAGTCCGGCAAACGCCTCGGCGACTTGTTCGTTGTGCATCTGATCGTCCTCCCGGGGTGGCATCAACCTACGCTCGCTTCTCAGTTGCTGGCAGCGCCGTCAGTAAACCAGATCGGCCGGCGAGGGTCTTGTACGATCGTGCCGGGGGAGCGGTACCGAGGCAGCTCGCCGTTCGGGTACAATGGTGTGAGCCTATGTGTTCGGACAGACCGTGACGCGGTGCCTGGAACGCCCGGGGGCGGAGAGGAGCGACGGCGGACGTGAGCTGGGGACGGTTCATCGCCGGGGCGGTGATTTTCCTCACGGGCCTGGTCTGGTTTCTCCAGGGCATCCGTATCATCCCGGGCAGCATCATGACGGGGTCGCGGTTCTGGACGGTCGTCGGGACGGTGCTGCTGATCGTGGGCACCGCCGTACTCGCAACCGCCCGGCGCGCGCCCGCCCGATAGGATCCGCGAGGCTCGCCGGACCGCCCGGTGCTCAGCGGTCCCGCGCGAGCAGGTGGATCGAGAGATCGCGCAGCCACCGGGCGCGTGGGCCGAGCGGCTCCAAGGCGCGCATCGCCTGGGTGGTGGCGTCCTGCGCGAGCTGCTGCGAGGCCGCCAGACCGAAGACGGACGGGAATGTGATCTTGGCCTGCGCGGCGTCGCTCCCGGTGCCTTTACCGAGCTTCGCCTCTTCGCCGACGACGTCGAGGATATCGTCGACGATTTGAAACGCCAACCCGACGTGGGTGCCGTACCGGGTCAGCGCGTCGAGCGCGTCCGGGGAGGCGCCGCCGAGAATGCCGCCGATCCGGACGCTGGCCCGGATGAGGGCGCCGGTCTTCAGACGATGGATTTCCTGCACGTCGGCGCCCGCGAGGGGTTGCCCGGCCGCCAGGAGGTCGCGCATCTGGCCGCCCACCATGCCGCGGATGCCGATGCCGGTCGCCAGTTCGGCGATCGCTCGCACGACCCGGTCCGCCGGCACATCGGCAACCTCCGCGTTGCGCGCGAGCACCTCGAAGGCCAGGGCGTGCAGCGCATCGCCGGCCAGGATCGCCACGGCATCGCCGTAGAGGACGTGGCACGTCGGCAGGCCGCGCCGGGTCGGGGAGTTGTCCATGGCCGGGAGATCGTCGTGGACGAGCGAGTAGGTATGGACCATCTCGACCGCACACGCCGCGGGCAGGACCGCCTCGGCGGGCATCCCGGACACTTCCGCGCCCGCGAGCACCAGGATCGGACGCAGCCGTTTGCCGCCGGCGAAGACGCTGTGACGCATGGCTTCCTGCAGCCGTTCCTCGGAGCGGCCGTCGGCGCGCAGGAACTGCCCGAGGGCTCCTTCGATCGCGCGGCGATCGGCGGCCAGCCGCGCTTCCACCGCGCTCCGCGCCTCGGGGGACAGGACCGGCAGCGGGCCGGATTGAGCGTGAGGCATGACCAAAGTATACTGTGGCCGCTTCGACGCTGGCAAATGAGCCGCGCATGATCCGGCTGCTCGCGCTCCGCAACGCGCGATTGTATCTGACCGGCGCCGCCCTGTCACTCTTCGGAGATACCGCGCTGTATCTGGCCGCAGGCGTGTGGGTCAAGACGCTGACCGGAAGCAGCAGCGCCGCGGGACTGCTCTTCTTTCTGCTCGGCCTTCCCTCCGTGGTCGCGCCGGCCGCGGGATGGCTCGTGGACCGCGTGCGCCGGCGGCCGCTGCTGTTGCTGGCGAACGTGGCGACCGGCGCCCTGGTGCTGCTGCTGCTGCGCGTGCACGGCAGGGACGACGTGTGGCTGATCTACCTCGTCATGCTGGGCTACGGGGCGTCGTACACGATCATCAACTCGGCGCAGTCGGCCCTGTTCACCGTCATGGTGCCGCACGACCTCCTGGGTCACAACAACGCGGCGATGCAGACGATCGGGCAGGGCCTGTTTCTCATCGGTCCGCTCGCCGGCGCCGCGCTCTTCGCGTGGCGGGGCGGCCGGTTCGTCGCGGTCCTGGATGCGCTCACGTTCGCGATCGCCGCCGCCGCGATCGCGTGCCTGCGCGTCGCCGAGCCCCCGCCGGAGCCGAAAGACCGCCACGCCTGGATCGAGATGGCCGCCGGCATCCGGCACATCGTCCGCACGGTCCGCCTCCGGCAGCTTCTGCTCGCGGGCACGCTCGCGTCGTCGGTGTTCGGCTTCGGGATGACCCTCATCTTCGCCGTGGTCGATCACGGCCTGCACCGCCCGCCGGCATTCCTGGGCGTGTTGATGGGCGTGCTCGGCATCGGCGGTCTCGTAGGCGCCCTCACGGCGGCGCGGGTCATGGCGGTCCTCGGGGAAGGGCTCAGCGCCGCCGCGGGGCTCCTGCTCGGCGCGGCCGGGTCGCCGCTCCTGACGTTGGGGTCGCTTCCGGCGGCGTTCCTCGGGGTGGTGCTCTGGGGGATCGGCCTGCCCTGGATGGCCGTCGGCACGAGCACCTTGGTACAGCGGACGAGTCCACCGGGCCTTCAAGGCCGCGTGGCGTCCACCACCGGCGCCGTGCTCGGCACGACGCAGCTTGTGTCGATCGCGCTCGGCGCCGTACTGGTCACGATCATCGACTACCGCGTCCTGGTGCTGGCGATGACCGCCGTGCTGACCGCGGCGGGCCTGTATCTCGTGACGCGCCGGGAGCAGCGCGCCCGGATCCGGTTGGCCGGGGCTTCCACCCGGCCGTAGGGAAGCTCAACCGGATCGGGCCGGCAGGCGTGTGAGACGCCGATCCAGCGGCGCGCCGGGCGGCCGCAGCGCCTCGGCGAGGACCGCGGCCGCGCGCGCGGCACACCGCGGCGCTTCGCGCACCAGCCACGCCGCTTCGCCCCACGCCGCCGGACGGGCAAGGGCGAGCACCGGCCGCCGCCAGACATCGGAGAGATCCCGCTCGGGCGTATCGAGGACAACCCGCACGGCGGCGATCCGGGGCGCCGTCAGGAGTCCCGTCTCCATGTCCACCGCGACGCATCCTCGGTCCGCCCAGGCCTGGCGGTCCGCACCGCGGACGAACGACGGGGACGTCCCGAGGGGTCCTTGTTCGGCCTCGAGACCGAGCGTTCGCGCCGCGGCCGCCAGGGCCTCGGCGAGCGCGCGATCGCACGTGAGCCAGGTGCCGTCCGGCCGGAGGACCGTCGACGGGACGAGCACAGATCCCGTCGGAAGCCCGGATCGCACCGCGCCGGCCAGGCCGCACGTGATCACGGCGCCGGTGAACTCCCGCCGGGACAGCCGGCGGAGCGCGATCCCGGCCTCGACGATCCGGGCGTCCGGCGCCGCGCGACGCGCCGCCCGCGTCTCCAGGCGCGTGGCCGTCAGTACCGTAACCGGGCTAGGCGTAACCATGCGCGCGGTACCACGCCACCGCGCGTTCGAGCGCGCCGCGCACCGGCTGCGGCTCGTACCCGAGCTCGCGGGCGGCCTTCGACCAGTCGACGTACATGCGCTGCACCGACATGCGGACGCCTTCCAGCGGCACGCGCGGCTGGGCGCGCGGCTGAAGCCGGCACCGCACCTCGTCGCCCCACCCGAGTGCCAGGGCGAGGCCGTACGGGATGCGCCACCGCGGTGCCGGCCGTCCCGTGACCTCGGCCAGCAGGCGCCACAATTGGGCGAGTTCCAGATTGGCCCCGCCGACCAGGTATCGCTCTCCCGGACGGCCGCGCTCGAGCGCCAGGACGTGGGCGCGCGCAACGTCTTCAATCGCAACGACATTGCAGCCCCCGGACGGCGGTGCGGCAAAGATGCGCCCGCGCGCGAAGTCGACGATCAACCGGCCGGTCGGCGTCGGCTTCCAATCGCCGGGGCCGATCGGCGTCGTGGGGAGCACCAGGATCACCGGTACCCGCGCGGCCAGCGCGGCCCGCTCCTGCTCCAGTTTGGAGTGGTGGTAGGCGGAGGATGCACCGTGAACCGCCCAGTCGGCTTCCGTCGCCGGCCGGCCGTCCGGCCGGGCCGGGCCCACGGTGGCCCCGCTGGACGTGACGACCGCCCGCTCGACGCCCGCGATCCGCGCCGCTTCCAGCAGACCGGCCGTGCCCAGCACGTTGACCGTCCGGAGCGCGCCGCGGTCGCGAGGGGAGAACGAGTACAAGGCGGCGCAGTGGACCACGTAGCGACAGTCGCGCAGGGCCGGGACGAGATCCCCCGCGCGCAGGAGATCGCCCCGAACCACCTCGGCGTCCGGCACGTGCGCGTCCGCGCCTCGGACCAGCGCCGTGACGGCGTACCCCGCGGCCCGAAGGGCGCGCAGGACGTGGCCGCCGACGAAGCCGGTCGCGCCGGTCAGAAAGACGCGGTTACTGCCGGCCGGCAACCGCCCGCAACGACTCGCGGAGGGAACTCATCGTCGCCAGGACCGCGGTCGGTTCGTACCCGCAGTGGGCCATGCAGTTCGCGCACTTGGGGTGCCGCCCCCGCCCGTACCGGGCCCAGTCGGTCGTCTCGATCAGCTCCCGGTAGCTCTTCGCGTAGCCGCCGCCCGCGGACAGATCCGCCATGAGATAGCACGGCCGCTGCCACCCGAGCACCGAAAACGACGGGACCCCCCACGCCGTGCAGGAGAAGTCCACCTTGCCTTCCAGAAAGTCGAGGTAGAGCGGCGTGTGGTTGAGGCGCCACTTCTTCCGGCGGCCTCCGGCGAACGCCTCCCGGAACACGGCGCGCGTCCGCTCGACGCTGAGGAAGTGTTCCTGGTCGGGCGCCTTCTCGTACGCGTACCCGGGCGCGATCTGCATGCAGTCCACGTTGAGCTCGTCGTTGATGTAGTCGAGAATCCTCCGGATGGATCCCGCGTCGTCCTGCGCGAAGAACGTGGTGTTGGTCGTCACGCGGAACCCCCGGCGCTGGGCCTCGCGGATGGCTTCGATGGCGATGTCGAAGACGCCGGAGCGGCACACGGACTGATCGTGCCGCTCCCGCTCGCCGTCGAGGTGGATCGACCAGACGAAATAGGGCGACGGCGTGAACAGGTCGATTTTCTTCTTCATGAGCAGGGTGTTGGTATTGAGATAGACAAACCGGCGAAGCCGGATCAGCGCCTCCACCATCTTGCCGATCTCGGGATGGATGAGCGGCTCCCCGCCGGCGATCGACACCACGGGCGCCCGGCACTCTTCCGCCGCGGCGACGACCTCGTCGACGCTCAGATGCTGCCCCAGGATCTCCTCGGGATGCTGGATCTTGCCGCATCCGGCGCAGGCCAGGTTGCAGCGGAAGAGCGGTTCAATTTGCAGAACGATCGGAAACTTCTCGACGCCCCGGAGCCGGTTGCGGAGCACGTAGGACCCGACGGCTATCTTCTCCCGCAGCGGAACGCCCACCCGCGCCTCACCATCCCTCTTGAAAACGGTTCATGGATCTTGGACCGCGGCGACCGCGGGCCGGTGTCCCTCTGTACCATACCTCGCCGCCCCGGCGAGCGCCAGTGTCGGAAAGAGGTGGCGGTAGAGGTGGTAATTGATGTAGAAGTCGCGCGGAAATCCCGTCCCGGTGTACTCCGGCTCGTCCCAGGTGCCCTGCCGCTGGTTCTGCACGAGGTAGGCCAGCCCCCGCGCCGCGGCCGGGTGGTTCCCCGCGTTCGCCAGCCGCAGGGTCTCGACGGCCCACGCGGTCTGCGAGGGTGTGCTCGGCCCTCGCCCCGCAAACGACGCGTCGTTGTACGAGTAGCAGGTCTCTCCCCAGCCGCCGTCGGGGTTCTGCACCCGCACGAGCCACGCCGCCGCCCGGTCGAGCATCGCACGACCGGTTCGGAGGGCTGCGAGGGCGGAGGCGACGCACCACGTCCCGTAGATGTGGTTGACGCCCCACCGTCCATACCACGACCCTTCGGGGGTCTGCGTGCGGCGCAGGTACGCCAGGCCGCCGGCGACCGCCGGGTCTCGCTCGTCATCCCCGAGCACGGCGAGCATCTCCAGGACGTGCGCCGTCACGTCCTCCGACGGCGGATCGAGCACCGCCCCGAAGTCGAAGAAGGGCAGCCGTTTGACCACCTCGCGCGTGTTGTCGCGGTCGAACGCGCCCCACGCGCCGTTCCGCGACCGCATCGCGAGCACCCACCGGCGCGCGCGGGCGATGGCCTCGCGGGCCGCTTCGCCGGCGCCGCACTCCGCGAGCGCGGCCACGACGACGGCCGTGTCGTCGATGTCGGGGTAGAGGTCGTTGTCGAACTCGAACGCCCAGCCGCCGCAGGGGACGCCGGGCGCCCGCACGCTCCAATCGCCCGGGACCGCGATCTGTTCGGCGAGGATCCAGGGGACCGCGCGGCCGACGGCCGGATGGTCGGCCCGCAGACCGGCCGCGGCCAGGGCGCGGAGCGCCCACGCGGTGTCCCAGACCACCGACATGCAGGCCTGGAACCGCCATCCTTCGCCGTCCTCGAGCGAGAAGCGGCGCATGCCGTCGAGGCCCGCGCGCATGACGGGATGCTCGACGCTCATGCCCTCGAGATTGAGCGCGATGAGCGAATAGACCCACGGGGGCTGGATGCCGCCCCAACTGCCGTCGGCCTCCTGATGCTCCCGGATCCACGTCGCGAGCCGGTCGTGGGCCGCGGTCCGTCCCGGCTTTGCGGGCAGGCGCTCGTAGCCTTTGAGGAACGCGTCGAGCCACCAGAAGGCGCCTCCGCCCGGGACGCGCGCGAGCGCGCTCTCGGTTCCCTCCAGCACGAGTTCCGGCAGATCGACCCCGAGGGGCCGCACCGGCCGGCGGGACAGCACGAGCGTCAGCGGGGCGATCGTCTGCCTCGCCCAGCACGCGAAGTCGTACAGGTTGAACGGTACCTGCGGCGGCAGGAAGACGATCTCCGGCGGGATCGAGGGGATGCCGGCCCACGGGTACTGACCGAACAGGGCGAGCCAGATCTTGGTGAACACGCGGGCGCCGGCCACGCCGCCGAGGGCGCGGATCATCGCAAGCGCCCGGCGCATCGGCGAGGTACCGGGGTCCACGCCGAGGACTTTGAGCGCCGTGTACGCCTCGATGGTCGTGCTCAGGTCCGCCGGCGCCTCGTAGAAGAGCGCCCACGAACCGTCGTCCCGCTGCGCGCGAAGGATATGCCGTATCGCTCCCTCGCGGATCCCTTCCACGTCGAGGCCGAGAAAGCGCAGCAGCAGGACGTGCTCCGCCGTCATCGTCACGTTGGTCTCGAGCTCTCCCGCCCACCACCCGTCGGGGTGCTGGCGATCGAGGAGCCAGGTAAGCGCCTGGCTCAGTGCGTCGTCCACGACGTCTCCCGTAGGCCCTGGAGCACGTGCCGCGCAGCGGCCCGGCCGCTGCGGACCGCGGATTCTAGCGTGTCCGGCCACCCCGTGCCGGTCCAGGAGCCGGCGATCGCCAGTCGCGGATCCGACGTGCCGGGGCCCGGCCGGCGGGTGCCCGGCCGGGCCAGAAACGTGCCCTCCGGAGAACGGGTCGCGTTGCCGTCCAGCAGCCGTCCCCCCCGAAGGCCGGGGATCGCCTGCCGCAACTCCTCCCAACACAGCGCGAGGAGGTCGGTCGTCGGGTCCTGGATCAGGCGGTCGGCCGCGCTGAGACTGCAGCAGAGGTACCCGGGCGCCTTCGCGAACACCCACTGGACCGGCGAGTCGAGCAGCGCCGCCAAGTCGAACCCCAGGGCGCCCCGGTCATGCCACACGTGCACGTCCACGATCGGATGGGAGTCGTAGCCGTCCACCGAGATCCCATACCGCCCGGCGTCGAGCAGCCCCGCAAGCCGGGACGGCGGCACCGCCACCACGACGCCGTCGAGCGCGACCCGCGTCCCGCCGCTCGAGACGAGTACTGCCCGGTCGCCGGAGAGATCCAGCGCCGTCACCGCGTTGGCGAGGTGCACGCGGTCGAGCCGCGCCGCGGCGGCCGCCGCGAGGCCGGCCAGCGGGACCGTGAAGTAGCCGATGCGGGCCGCGCCGGGATGTTGGAGAAAGGCCGTGCGGAGGACGAACCCCGCGTCGGCGGCGCTCACCTCGTCGAGCGGCGCGTTGAGCGCGGGCACGAAAAAGGGCCGCCAGAATCCCCGCAGCGCGCCCTCCCCCTGACCGAGGCGCGCCAGCCACTCGGCAAAGGTCCCGTCGAACACGGCCGCTTCGCGGGCCCGGGCGAGCGCGCGCGCCACCTCGAGTTTGGCCCTCCAGCCGAGATGCCGGTAGCGGAAGAACGACGCCACCAGATGCCAGGGCGCCGGCAGCGCGGCCGAGCGGAGCCGGCTTGCTTCGCCCCGCCGGGACAGGACGAGTACGTCGAAGCGGTCCTGCAGATGGAGGTGTGCGGCCATCCCGAGCCCCCGGACGAAATCGAGGAACTCCGTATAACAGGCGAGGAAGACGTGCTGCCCGTTGTCGACCTCCCGGCCGTTGATGTGGAACGATGTCGCGCGTCCGCCGAGCACGCGGCTGCGCTCGAACAACTCGATCTCGCACCCGGCCTCTTTAAGCGCCACCGCCGCGGCGAGACCCGCGAGGCCCCCTCCGACCACCCCTATGCGGGGCGAAGCCATGACTGCAGCGCCACGCCGAGCTTTTCCGCGGTGGACAGCGACGCGCGCCGGCGGAACGGCAGGTCCGGGTCCCGGTCGATCCGGTTGAGGATCCGCTGATAGATCCCGGCCATCGTGCGAACGCACACGGCGGGCCGGCGCGGGATGAACGCCGCCACCCCGAGGCCCGCGTCAAACAGGGCCCGCGCCCGCCGCGCTTCGAACGCCACCAGCGCCTTCCAGCCGTCGCCCGGCGTCCCCGCCAGCACCGCCTGCTCGGTCACCCCGAACTGCCGGAGATCCTCCTGGGGCAGGTAGATGCGGCCCATCTCGGCATCCTCGCGGACGTCGCGCAGGCAGTTGGTGAGCTGCATCGCCAGGCCCAACTCGTCGGCCCGGTCGAACGCCGCCGGTCCGCTAAAGCCGAAGATCCGGACGCACAGGCGGCCGATCACCGATGCGACCAGCCGGCAATACTCCTGCAGTTCCTCCCACGTCCGGTACCGCGTCCGGTGCCCGTCCATCTCCACGCCGTCGATGAGGGCGAGCAGTTCGGATTCGGGAATGGCAAAGCGCCGGACCGCGCGGGCCAGCACCTGCATCACCGGGTCGGCGTACTCGCCGCGCATGCAGCGGTGCACCCGTTCCCGATGGCCTTCGAGACGCTCGCGCAGCCCCGCCGGGCCGAGCTGGTCGGCTTCGTCATCCACCTGCCGAGAGAAGCCGTACAGGGCGTAGATCGCGATCCGCTGCTCCCAGGGGAGGATGATGAACCCCCAGTAGAAGTTCGTCGCCGCCCGGCGCACCAGATCCCGGCACACGGCCTCCGAGTCGTGCAGGTCCAGCCGGTCCACCGCGCTGCCGTCAAGCGGTACCGAGGTCGCGGACACGCCGCGCCTCCCGGCGGGTTTCCCGGAGCGCGTGCGCGAGCGCGAGCAGCCGGTCCCTCGTCGAGACCACCGGTCGCCGCCGGTCGGTCCGATAGCCGAGCCGCGCGACGGCGTCGACGATCGCGAGGCCGCCCCGGCGGTAGAGGGCGAGCTGGAGCCGCAGCGGCCACGGCGCCATCGTCTCCAATTCCCGGCCCGACGCCAGCAGCGCCCGCGCGCGCTCGCAGTGGGCGCGGGTCGCCGCCGCGACGCCCCCCGCGTCGAGCTCGGCCTGCAGCAGATAGGTGCGTCCCTTCGCGGTATCGACGCTCACGTCTTGAGCGAAGTTGGCGAGTTGAAGCCCGATGCAGACGTTGTCGGACAGCGGCACCGCCGCCGGGTCCTGCATGCCGAACAGGCGCAGCACGATCCGTCCCACCGGCGCCGCCGACTTGTTGCAGTAGGCGTGCAGCGCCGGCCACGCGGTGTAGGTCGAGACGTCCTGATCTTGTAGATTGGCCTCGATCAGATCGAGGAACGGCTGGGCGGGAAGTCCGTAGCGTTCCACGGTCGTCCGGAGTGCTGTGAGCACCGGGTGCGTCGGAAGACCGCCCGCGAAGAGGTCGAGCACATCCGTGCGCCAGCGCTGGAGGTGCGCGCGCGCGGCCGCGCCGTGCTCGTCCCCGTAGTCGTCGGTGGTACGGCAGAATGCGTAGACCCGGGCCAGATCCAGCCGCAGGTCGCCGCGGAGCAGCCATGAGGCCACGCTGAAGTTTTCGTAGTGGCGGCAGGCCAGCCGCCAGCAGTACGCGTCCGCGGCGCTCTCCAGGGCCGTCGTCATCGGCCGAGGACCTGCACGGTCACGCGCCGTTCGCGGGCGCTGCAGAGTTCGATCAGGAAGATCCGCTGCCACCGGCCGAGCTCCAGCCGGCCGTCCACGATCGGCACCGTCTCGCTGGTCGAGAGCAGGAGGTGCTGGCAGTGGGCGTGGCCGTTCATCGGTTCGTCCGGCGGCACGTCGGGCCGGCGCTGCAGGTCGTCGTGCTCGTAGAACCCGTTCACGGATGGGGCGAGCCGGCGGAGGAGCCCCCGGAAGTCCTCCAGCAGAAACGGCTCGTTCTCATTGATCCGGATCGCGGCCGTCGTGTGCATCGCGTACACATGGACGAGCCCCCGGCGCACGCCGGACGACCGCACCGCGGCGGCCACGTCGTCCGTGATGTCCACGAACTGCCCCGGCTCGGCCGTCCGGTACGTCAACCGGGCCGTGTGGGCGTCGTCCCCGTCCGCGTCGCGCCGGCGCAGCCGGGGCGACCCCCGTAGGTCGGCGAGGGTGCGGGCGCCGACGCCGAACATCGCGATCCGGAGGGTCTCGACCACCTCGCGCCCCAGATCCAGCGCGGCGTCTTCCCCCCCGGCCGCCGCGCGCAGGAACGGGCCGGCGATGCCGGCGAGATCCGCGCCGAGCGCGATCGCCTTGGCGACGTCGATGCCGTCGCGGACGCCCCCGCTCGCGAAGATCAGGGCGTCCGGTGCCTCGCGTCTGGCGTCCCGCACGCACTCGGCTGTGGGGATGCCCCAGCCGGCGAACGCGACCGCGACCCGGGCGCGCCAGGGCTCGGTGATCCGGTGGCGCTCGACCTCGCTCCACGAGGTGCCCCCGGCGCCGGCCACATCGATCGCGGCCACGCCGGCCTCGAGCAGATCCCGCACGACGTCGGGCGCGATGCCCCACCCGACCTCTTTGACGACGACCGGCACCTCGAGCGCCCGGCACAGCGCCGCGATCTTGGACAGCAGACCGGCGAAGATGGTCTGCCCTTCCGGCTGCACCGCTTCCTGCAGCGCGTTGAGGTGGAGGACGAGCGCGTCCGCGCCGAGCGCGTCGACCAGGCGCCGGCAGTGCTCGGCCCCGTAGCCCTTGTTGAGCTGGATCGCCCCGAGGTTCGCGAGGAGCGGCACGTCGGGCGCCGCCCGCCGGACGTCGAACGTCGGCAGTACGTCGGGATCCTCGAGCAGGATGCGTCCGGATCCCAGGCCCATGGCCAGCCGCAGTTCCTGCGCGACCCGCGCCAGCACGCGGTTCAGGAACGCGGCCTGGTCCGTGCCGCCGATCATGCAGGAGATCAGCAGCGGAGCCGCCAGGCGGCGCCCGAACAGGCGCGCCGATACATCCACCTGGTCCAGGTTCAGTTCGGGGAGCGCCCGGTGCAGAAAGCGATAGTCGTCGAAGCCGCTCGCGACCCCCTTGGCCGCGACGTCTTCTTCGAGATTCACGCGGAGGTGGTCGGCCTTCCGGGGGGCCGTCTCATCGGCGACCCGGCGGGCGGCCCAGCCGGCCGCCGCCGTCTGCTCATCCCGATCGACTTGCGACATGACGCCCGTCACCTCCGGAGCGCGCCCGCACATCCCCGCACGGCGGGCCAATGAGCATTCTGCGACCGCGAATCGGGACTCCCGCCGCCGGCGGCCGGACGCTGTGTGGAGGCCGTCCGGCCATTCGTGTCCTGAGTCGAAGGTGTGCGACTTAGCCCAGGTCCCTTTCGCCCTCGCAAATTCTGGCGAAACTTGGCCAGAGTCCCTCGGTGAGTTTCTGACCCGACACATTAGCCCGGATCGGGTTGATGTCCTTCCTCGGCCCGGGCGCGGCGCGCCTACTCACGTTCCTCCCCCGGGGCGGGGCGAACGAATCGTCCCTTGGTCTCGCCCGGTGTGCGGCGCCGCCCGGTGAGCCCCGTCCAGAGCCGGGCCGCGAGTCCTCCGGTCTCGACATCGTCGAGCACCGAATAGAACACCGGTACCGCCGCCAGCGTCAGCAGCAGCGAGAGCATCTGGCCGCCGATGATCACGGTGCTGATGGCCTGGCTCGACGCCGTGCCGGCGCCCCGGCTCAGGGCCAGCGGGATCATGCCGGCGACAAACGCCAGCGTCGTCATCAGGATCGGCCGGAGGCGGTCCAGGCTGGCCTGCACGATCGCGGCGTCCTTCGCCATCCCCTGGGCCCGGAGCTGGTTCGTGCGGGCCACCTGGAGGATGGCGTTCTTCTTCACCACGCCGAACAAGACGAGGATGCCGAGGTAGCTGAGCGGGTTCAGCGATCCCCGCAGCAGCAGCACCGAGATTAGCGCGAACGGCACCGTCAGCGGCAGCGAGATCAGGATCGTGATCGGATGCAGCCACGAGTCGAACTGCGCGGCGAGCACCAGGTACATGAGCACGAACGCCATCGCAAACGCCTGGGCAAAGGCGGTCTGCGTCCGGGACACCTGCTCGGCGACGCCGGTGGCGCCCGCGTGGTACGCCGGCGGGAGGCCGAGCGCGTGCATGCGGCGGTTCAGCTGGGTGACCACGCGCCCCAGCGAGGACGAGGCCTCCGGGAGCAGGTTGGCCGAGATCATCACCGCGCGCTCGCGATTGAAGTGGGTGATCTCGCCCGGACCGGTCGGCGGCCGGATGTCGAGAAGCGACCCGAGGGGGACCCGGCGCCCCGCCGATGAGAGGACCGGCACGCCGAGAAGCGCGGACTGTTCGCTCCCGCCGGGTACGTCCTCCCGGATGTCGACCGGGTAGAACCGCCCGCCGTCGGCATACGCGAGCTGCCGCGCCTGGACCCCCTCGGCGAGCAGGGCGAGCGTGTTGGCCGCCTCGGGCACGCTGACGCCGAGGCGGGCCGCCTGCGCGGCGTTGACTTTGACGTCCACGGCCGCGCCCGCGGCCAGCGACGACTGGATGTCCACGACGCCGGCGAGGGTCCGCAGGTAGCGCCCCGCGGCGGCGGCGGCGTGATTGAGCGTATGGAGATCGGGCCCGCTGACGAGGTACTGCAGGGACGCCGCCGATCCCGAGAGATCAAAGATGTCGTTGACGGAGGTGGCCACGCCCTCCGCCCGGTACGCCGGCAGGACCTCGGTCCGGACGCGGGCGACCTCCTGCTGCTGGCTGACGCCTCTCGCATCGAGCGGCACCATCCGGACGAAGATCGTGAACGCGTTGGGGCTGTGCTGCGGGTCGTCGCCCGCCGTGACGACGGTAAAGGCGATGCCGGGCAGCCGCCGGATCGCGGCGGCGATCCGCGTCCCGAGCGCCGAGGTGGCCTCGAGCGTCGCGTCCCCCGGCGCCCGCCCGGTCACCTCGAATTGCGACTCGTCCTCGCTCGGCAGGAAACTCTGATTCACGGCGGCCCAGAGCGGGACGATGCTGAGCAGGGTCAGCGCCGACAGCGCCAGGAGCAGCCGGCGCCGCGCCAGCGAGCCCTCCAGCAGCCACCGGTAGGCGCGCTCCGTCGCCGCCCGAAACGGCGCCCGCGGCTCCGCGGCGGCCGCCTCGCCGGTCGGCGCCCCGGACCGTGCGCCCGCCCGGTCCAGCCACAGCGCGGCCAGCGACGGCGTGAGGGTGAAGCTCACCACGAGCGAGACCGCGATCGCGAAGGCCATCGTCCAGCCGAAGCTGCTCATGAACCGCCCGACGATGCCGCTCATGAACGCGAGCGGCAGAAAGACCACGATCAGGCTGAGCGTCGTGGCCATGACCGCGGGACCGACTTCGCGCGTCCCCGCGATCGCCGCCTGGAACGCGGGAACGCCCTGCTCGTGGATCAGCCGGTAGATGTTCTCCAGCACGACGATCGCGTCATCGATCACGATGCCGATGACGAGGGCCAAGGCCAGCAGCGTGAACGTGTTGAGCGTGAGGTGCAGCGCCGCGAGCAGGGCAAACGTGCTGATCAACGAGATGGGAATGGCGAGCGCGGGGATGACGGCGGAGCGCCAGTCCCACAGAAACACCAGGACGACCAGCGCCGCCAGCAGCGCGCCCAGCAGCAGATGCTCCTCGACGGCATGGGTGGCGGCGAGCACGTACTCGGACTGGTCCCAGACGACGCGCACGTGATACCCGCGGGGCAGCGTGGCCCGCAGCGTCTCGAGACGATCTCGAACCTCCCGCACGACGCGGACCGTGTTCGCGCCGGCCTGTTTGCGGACGTACAGGAGGACCGCGCGCGTCCCATCGACGTTCGCGATCGTCTGCGGAGGCGCGGCGCCGTCCTCGATGCGGGCGACGTCGCCCAGCAGCACCGCGCGGCCGCCCCGGAAGGCGATGGCCATCCCCGACAGGTCGGCGATCCGGCCGACCGCGTGCGGGATGAACTGCTGCGCGCCGCCGCCTGTCTGCGCGGCGGAGGTCTCGAGCGCGTCAAGCAGGCCGGTGGCGCTGAGACCGTGCGCCGCGAGCAGGAGGGGGTTCACCCGCACGTTGATCTGGCGCAGCCGGTCCCCGACCAGGCTCACCTGGGCCACCCCGGCCGCTCCCGCGAGGTGCGGCCGCGCGACCCCGTCGGCGTAATCCGACAGTTCGCGGATCGGCCGGTCGGCGGAGAGCGCCACCACCGCGACCGGGATCTGGTCGGGGTCGAACGCCAGGACGTTCGGCGGCGCGATGCCGGCGGGGAGATCGGAGATGGCGCCGATCTTGTCCCGGACTTCCTGCGCCGCCACACCGGCGGTCTTCTCGAGAACGAATTGGGCCACGACGATGGAGAAGCCGCGGGCGGAGGTGGAGGTCACGTGGTCGATCCCGTCGACGCCGCTCACCGCGTTTTCGATCGGGCGGGTGATGTCGGTCTCGACCTCTTCCGCCGACGCGCCCCGATACTGCGTGACGACGGTGATGATCGGGAGGTCGACGTTGGGGTACCGGGACACATTCAGGCCGGAAAAGGCAAACACGCCGGCGGCGACCATCACGATCGTGATGACGCCGGCGAGGACGGGCCGGCGGATGCACAGCTCGGCGAGCCACTGCATCGGCGCTACTCCCTACGCGGGCACGGTCGACGCCCCGTTGCGACGCCACATTATATCATGGTCCATCCCGCTCGTTCGGGACGCGCTGCCGGGGACAGACGGGCCGTTTGACACTCACGTGGCGGCGGGGCCATAATCAGGCAGAATGTTTCTCACGGTTCTGTCCTGTCATTACGGCGGCGGCCACCGGCGGGTCGCCGAGGTGATCGCCGAGGAATGGGCGGCGCAGGGCGGCGGACGTGTGGAGGTCATCGACTACTTCACGCGGTTCGCCGGCCCGCGGTTCGCCGCGACGACGCGGTTCTGGTACTACCAAACCGTTCGGTTCGCGCCCAGGATTCAGGACCGCTACTACAATTATATGGGCAGGATTCCCCACGACTCGCGGTTCCGGCGGGCGGTCAACCGGACCGGCATGGACAACCTGTTGCAGTATCTCGACGCCGAGCGGCCCGACGTCGTCTGCGGGGTCCACTGGACGTTCGCCGGGACCCTGTCGGATCTGAAAGGCGCGGGCCGCATCGCGGTGCCGTGCCTGACCGTCATTACCGATTATGTCAGCCACGGAGAGTGGCTCCACCCGCACATGGACCGGTACGCCGTCGCCCATCCCGAGATGCGGGACGGCCTGGTGGCCCGCGGGGTGCCGGCCGAGCGGATCATCGTTTCTGGGATGCCGGTCGCGCGGAAGTTCGGACCATCGCTCGACCGGGCGCAGGTCATGGCCCGGCTCGGCCTCACGCCTGGGGTGCCGGTGGTCCTGGCGATGGCCGGCGCGGATGCGGCGGTCGGGCGGCTCGCGGACGTCGCCGCCGTCCTCGCCCGCTTTCCCCGGCCGATCCAGGCGCTCGTGGTCTGCGCCAATGCGCCCCGCCTGGCCGATCGGGTCCGCCGCCTCACCGCGCGGTCTCCTCACCGCTTCCACGTGTCCGGCTTCGTCGACAACGTGGAGGAACTGATGACGGCCGGCGACGTGCTGATCACCAAAGCCGGCGGCGTGACGGTCAGCGAAGCGCTGGTCAAGCGCCTCCCGATGCTCTTCTACGGATCGATTCCCGGCCACGAGACCAGCAACGCCGAATTCCTCGTCGCGCAGGGGGCTGCGTCGGCGGCGGCCACGCCGGCGGAGGTGCATGGCCGGCTCGAGGACCTGCTCGCGCATCCCGAACGGCTCGCCGCGAGGCGCGAGGCCGCGGCCCGGCTTGC
>DASYZR010000012.1 GCA_035945995.1 bacterium | reverse complement strand
GTGAACCGCCCGCTGCAGCGTCTCCACCTCGGCCCAGGAGTACCGGCGCGGGCGCCGCGCGGCGCCCGGGAGCAGCGCCGCGTCCCAGCGGCGGAGCGATGCCGGGGATAGCCCGATCAGGTCGGCGACAACGCGCGGCGGCAGCAGCGGTGCGTTATAGTGTCCCATCACAAACGCGCCCCCGATGGCGAATCGGTGTACCCGTAGTATACCAGCACGGCCGGCGGGGAATTGTCGACCTGCGGCGGCCCGGGCTAGGGCTTGCGCGCCCCCACGACGGCCCAATGATGCACGAACCGGACGGTCTCTCCCTCGAGCGAGGGGGCCATCCCGGCCGTATCGTGGGACAACGTCCCGAGCAGACGTTCGCGGACGAGGCGTGAGCGTTCCGGCGGGGCGTGGGCCAGCCGCAGCCAGTCGCCGAGTTCGCGCTCCGTGCTGCCCTCCACGCGCCCCGTGACGGCGAGGCCTTCGGACGCCAGCAGCGCTTCGATGCCTCGGACGCTGTGCAGCTCGATGTGCGCCGGGTCCCGCAGGCGTTCGATCTCGTTCGCGAGCGCCCGCGCGTGGTTGTCCTCGGCGCCCACCAGGTCGCCGATCACCAGCCGTCCCGGGGAGCGCAACACGCGGATCATCTCGCGCAGCACGCCGCGCACCTCGCCGAAGTGATGCAGCGTGTACGTGGTCACCGCAATCGAAAAGGCCCCCGAGGCGAACGGGAGCCGCGCCGCTTCGCCGCGCACGAGGGAGACGCTACCGGCCCGGAGGCTGCGCAGCCGCGCACGCGCCTGCTCCAGCATTGCGGCGGTGAGATCGACGCCGACCCCGTGACGGACGCGGGACGCGAGCACCCCAAGCAGCGCGCCGGGGCCGCACCCGACGTCGAGCACGCGGTCCGCCGGGGCGGGCTCGGCCAGCCGCAACACCGCCTCGTATTCCGCGTGCCGGTCCGCGATCCCGCTCGTGGCGTAGGACGCCGCCGTCGCGGTGAACCGCTCTTCGTTCAGGCGCCGCGCGCTTGCCCCGCTCGGGTCGAGGCCGCTCACGTCAGCGGCACCATCGCGCGCCGGCGCCCGGCGAACGTCGCGATCTCGGAATACCCCGCCGCGCGCGCCAGCGCGGCGCCGCGATCGAAGTCCCGCCCCACGTCCTCCGGCGTGTGCGCGTCGGAGTTGATGAGCGTCGGCACGCCGGCCCGGCGGCACGCGGCCAGGAAGGCGGGCGCCGGGTAGAGCTCCCCCACGGGTTTGCGCAGCCCGGCGGTGTTGATCTCCGCGCAGACCCCGGCCCGGGCAAACGCCTCCGCGGCCGCCTCGTAGAGGTCGAGGATATCCACCGCGGGCCGAAATCCGCACACTTTGATCACGTCCGGATGCCCGATGAAATCGAAGAAGCGCGTCCCGGCCGCCGCGGCGATCAGGGAGAAATACCGGCGGTATGCGTCGAGCACGTCGCGCCGCGCCCATTCGTCTTGGCGGGACAGATCGTCGAATCCCCACCACGTCCCGCCGGACTCCTCGGGCGGGATCCAGTGCACCGAGCCGATGGCATAATCCCAGGCGTACAGACCCATGAGCCGCTCCAGTTCACGCTCGTAGCCGGGGAGGTAGTCCCATTCCAGCCCGATCTTGACCGGCAGTCCCGCCCGCCGCGCCGCCTCGACGAGCCGGAGGTAGTCGTCGAGCGATTCGGTGGCCTGCTCGTCGATCCAGCCGGATACGGCCCCGCGCGGCGGATACATGCCGCGGCACTCGCGGAACCGGTGGGGGTGCTCGCTGAAGCCGATCTCGGTCAACCCGCGCGCCCGCGCCGTTTCGACAAACCGCTCGAGCCACGCGAGCGTCCAGGGCCCGCGCTCGAGGTGCATATGGTAGTCCGCGCCCGCCGTCACATCCGGCCGGTGCGGATGCGCCGCGCGAACGTGCCGGCGTCGGGATGATCGCTCGCCAGCAGGTCGCGGGCGGCCGTCTCCCGGTCGTACTCGGTCCGGACGCTCTCCGCGCGCCAGGCGCCGCCCGACAGGGTCAGGATCGCCCACGCCGGCCGGGGATCGCCGTCGAACGGAAACCCCACGCTGCCGGTGTTGACGATCAGGCCGCCGGCCACCTCGCGGACGTACGCCCGATGAATGTGGCCGTAGACGAGGGCCAGGGTCCCGGCCTGCTCGAACGCGCGCCGCACGGTCTCGGCGGGCGACGCGGGATCGATCATGTCGCCCGTCGACCACGGCGTGGCGTGCACGAGCACGAGCGGCGGACCGCCGGCCGGCTCGACGCGGTGGGCCCGCGGCAGCGCCCGGAGCCACTCCACGTGTTCCGGCGTCAACCGCGTGCGCGCCCAGGCGGCGACGGCTCCGCTCGCACCCTCCGGGGAGGCGGCGACCATTTCGTCGGTGTTGCCGATCACCGCCGGATGGCCGGCCTCGATGAGACGCTCCACGGCCTCGCGCGGACGCGGGCCGCCGAACGCCGAATCACCGCCGTTCAAGATCCGGTCGAAGGGGCCGCGGGCCCGGATGTCGGCGAGGACCGCCTCGAGCGCGGCGGCGTTTCCATGCACGTCGGACAGGATGGCAATGCGCATCGGCTAAGTGGCGCCGTCGATGGTCACCAACGGCACGTCGAAGACGGCCTCGAGGAACCGGGCCACAATCCGCCCGGTGAACCCCCAGATCACATCCTCGCCCGCCTGATAATAGTACATTACCACACTGTCCCCGCGCGGCCGCCGGTACAGCTCGCTGCGGACGTTGTGCGGGTCGAGCAGCGTGCGCAGGCCGACGACCAGCACCGCGCCCACCTCCTCGGCGCTCACGCGCAGGCGGGTCGGGTACGGCAGCGCCGCCACGAACGGAGAGACGAGAAACCCGGAGATCGCCGCTTCCTCGTCATCGAGGCCGCCGAGGATCTCCACCTCGGACGGCGGCACGCCGATCTCTTCGTGCGTCTCGCGCAGCGCGCCGTCGAGCGGATCTTCCCCGTCGTCGAGTGCGCCGCCCGGGAACGAGATCTGGCCCTTGTGGTGCTCCACGTAGTCGGTGCGCCGCGTCAGCACGAGGGCGGGCCCCGCGTCGGTCGCGACGAGCGGCAGCAGCACCGCGGCCCGGCGCAGGCCGGGGCCGAGCGGGGCGATGCGGCGGGCGCGCCGGCCGAGCCGTTCGCGAATGTGGGCGTGAAGGGCGGCGGGGTCGGACAGAAGTACGTTCGCCCGCACGCCTGCGTCGGGGTTCGATTTCACCGTGTTGCTCCTCCGGAAATATGTCGGGGTGAAGTCATGATACCACGGGCCTTCAACTCCAGGGTGCTACGAGGCCGAGTAGCGCGAGCTTCGTGTCAAGCTCCGCGCGTTCGCGGTTGCGGGCGAGACCGCCGTCCCTGCGCCGCGTGAGCAGACCGTGCTCCCCCGCGACGCGCAGCGCGCCCGCACGGTCGTCGAGGTTGATCAGCCGGACGATCTCCGTCTCGATGCCGGACAACTGGAGCGCGTGGCGCCGGTAGTCCAGAAACGCCTCCCAGGCGATCGGCACCCACGCCGCGACGATCTCTTCCCCGATCACGCGGGCGTAGGCGCGGATCTCTTCCTGCGCGTGGTCGTCCATCCGCAGATGGAGAAAGTGCAACAGATTGTGCAGGTTGATCTTCCAGTAGGCCTCGGTGTAGGTCGAAAGCGGAAGATCCTTCCGCGCCTGCTCGCGCGCGACGCCGGCGGCGAGGCGCTCCTCGTAGACGCGCCGCGCTTCGTCCTGCAGGGCGCGCTCGGCCGCGGAGAGTCGCTCCCCGGCCTCGACCGGCAGCGTTCCGCTGCTGCCCTGCCGGTTGCCCGCGGCCTGCAGACGCCACTCATCCGGCGCGGTCTGCTGCGTCGCGTCGATGGCGACGGAATAGCGGGTGGAGTACTCATTCACTGAGTTGTGGGT
This sequence comes from bacterium, assembly GCA_035945995.1. NCBI lineage: Bacteria > bacterium. Next base: position 8,268 of record DASYZR010000012.1, on the reverse strand, counting down.
AACGATCCCGTTGGCCACGAAGTTATGGTACGGTCCCTCGACCTCGATGTCGTACGTGTCTTTTTCGCCCGCGTATTCGAATCGTTCGATGCGCACCATCTTGGCGGCGACAACTCTGTTCCAAGCAATGCGCGGGCGTCTGACCCACTCGGCGCGCGCCGGCGGTCCACCGAGCTGCTCCACATAGGCCAGCTCGTCGAGATGAACTCTTCGATGACACCGGATGCATAGTGTCGTGAGGTTTCGCTCATCCCGCGCACGAGACGCGTCCGCCCAGACGGGAACGATGTGATGGGCATGAAGGGTCGCGCTCCGTTCATGGCAAAGTTGACACGTCCAACCGTTTCGGTCGTGCACCCGTCTGGCGGCCTGTGCTGTCCATCGTGCCACCGACGCTCTCCCGGATGTTACTCCGCCTCTCCAGAAGTTTGAAGCTGGGCCTGAGCGAACCCGCCGGTTGGCAGCAGTGAAGGCGCTCGATAATCGACGCGGACCGAGGCGATACCGCCGGCCTACATTCCACGGTGGCGTGCTTCGTCCGCCCTTCGCGTGCGCGAGGCCGTATTTCCGAATCCACTTGCGAATTGTGGGGTAGCTTATACCGGCGGCGGCCGCTATGTCGGAGATCCTGCGGTTCAAAACATTGTATTGTTCGTTCAGCCATGAGCGATCGCGGTGAATCACGCCATCGGAGAGTTCGCGGCCGTTCACGTAGAGGTCGTAGTTGCCGGGCGTCCAGACGGCGTGCCGGCCAACGAGTCGCAACCCCGTTGCGGCGGCCAAAGTCTTCCATCCGTCGGCAAATCTGAATCGGTGGTCAGCGGTACACTCGATCGTCTTCCCGTCGCACAGAATCATCCGGAAAACGGGCTTTATCCCGTTCTTGTAGACATTGACGATGTGCGTGTGCTGAATGAGGCCGGTGTCTTCATTCATCTGCCGCAGCAGCATGGCGCGAACCCGACCGGCCCCGAAGCAAGGGTTGCGCTGCGTGTCCGGCCGAGTCCGATTCAGCGTCGGCTGAAACTTCCTGTACAGCTCTTCGATCTTCACGCGATAGGCCTGTCTCCCCTGTCGGCGGAGTCCGCCGGGCAAGTCAAAGACGAGGTCAGTCCCGGCCGCGAGGCAGGCCGTACGGTGCCGCACCCACTGCCGCCACGTGTCCATCGGCACACGCACGTGGAGCTTGATGTCGCACATTTCAAATGGTGTCGTGTGGTGTTTGCGCATGAGATACCGGATGAGACCACGGTCTTGGTGGATCTGTTTGGTGCCGGCACCGTAGGAGATTCGGGCGGCCTGGACCACCGCGGCGTCGTCGCCCATGTAGTCGAGCACGCGCACGAAGCCGTCGTCCAGCACCTTGAACGGCCGCCCGAGCATCGCGTCGAGCGCCGGCACGCTTGCGCGCGGCACCTGCTCCGGCACGGCGCGATCAGCGGACCCGGTATCGGACGTTGGCTCGGTGACACGCGAGGTCTCGGATCCGGACATGGAGTCGCGGCTGTTGGCGGAATCCGAAGGCATGTAGGTTGTCTGCTTCTCGCCGCAGTAGAGAACTGTATTATCCTAGTGTTCGACAAGCAAAAGGGCCAAACCTTGAGCCAAGATCCTACCCTTGGCCTGCGTTGCCAGTAGAGAGGACATTGCCGAAACCTCGCGGTATAATGGGGCTCGGCACAGGGAAGCCCCCGAGGAGAGAAGGAGGCACGGAGGATGACGTACACGATCACGGAGCCCTGCATCAACGTCAAAGACCGTTCGTGCGTGGACGTCTGCCCGGTGGACTGCATTCACCCGAAGGCGGACGAGGACCAGGGCGAGGTCATGCTCTACATCCACCCGGACGAGTGTATTGACTGCGGGGCCTGTGAGTCGGTGTGTCCGGTCACGGCAATCTTCGCCGAGGCGGACGTACCGGACCAGTGGAAGCATTTCACCCCAATGAACGCCGACTACTTCAAGATGAGCAAGGAAGAATTCGCCGCCAAGCACGGCCGCAACCCGTAGCTCTCTCCGGGCGGACTCGACGATGCGGGCCCGGCGGCGTTGGCCGCCGGGCCCGTTCCTTTTGTAGCGTCGCGGAGCGTCGATCCATCGCGCCCCGCTGCCCCACGCGGGCCGCCTCAGTCTCCCGGAGAGCCCGCCTTCACCTTCCCGAGCGTCTCCCGCGCAATCGACACCGCGCGTTCGACGTCCGCGCGTGAGACGTCGAGGTGCGTGACCGCGCGCATCCGGGTCTTCGAAGACGCGCCCATCCGCACGCCGGCGTCGGCAAGGCGCTTCACCACGTCGGGCGCGGTCATTCCCAAGTCCGTCACATCGAAGAATACAAGGTTGGTCTCCACGTGGTCGACGTCGATGCGAATCCCGGGGATCTCCGCCAGCCCGCGCGCGAGAATCTTGGCGTTGGTGTGGTCTTCCGCGAGCCGGGCGACGTTGTGGTCGAGCGCGTACAGACCGGCCGCGGCGATGATGCCGGCCTGCCGCATCGCGCCCCCGAAGAGGTGCTTGTAGCGGCGCGCCTCCCTGCTGAACTCGCGGTCGCCGGCGACGAGCGCGCCGACGGGGCAACCGAGGCCTTTCGTCAGGCAGAACGTCACGGAGTCGTACCCGGCGGTCTGCTCGTGGGCCGGGACGCCGGAGGCCGCGACGGCGTTCATCAGGCGCGCGCCGTCCATGTGCGTCCGGAGCCCGCGGTGATGCGCCGCGTCGGCCACCTCGCGCAGACGCGCAAGCGGCCAGACCGTGCCGCCGCCGCCGTTCGACGTCTGCTCGACCGACACCAGCCGCGTCCGCTGGCAGTGCGGGTCCTCTCTGCGGATCGCCTCCTCGACGTCGCGTCCCGTAAAGACGCCCCGCTCGCCGTTCAACGCATACACCATGACGCCGGACAGCAGCGCCGGGCCGCCCGCCTCGGCATTGACGATGTGCGCCGTCCGGTCGATCACGACCTCGTCGCCGGGCCGCGTGTGCACCTTGACCGCAATCTCATTGGCCATCGTCGCCGACGGCAGGTACCAGGCCTGTTCCTTGCCGAGCAGGGCGGCCACGCGTTCCTGAAGCGCGTTGACCGTGGGGTCCTCCAGTCTCTGCTCGTCGCCGAGCGGGGCGCGCAGCATGAACTGCCGCATCCCCTCCGACGGCCTGGTCGCGGTGTCGCTGGACAGATCGATGAACGTGGCCAAAACGCATGCCTCCTCTTCCGGGGTGCGGCGCGTCGCGGGTATCGGGAGCGTTCTCCGGACCGCGCCCATCCCCTTACTCAACAATGAACTATTGTTTCTTTGTCTGCGTTCTCCCTGTCTGTTACAATACGTTCCGGGGGAGCGGATGATGGCCTCGACGACGCGCCAGGAAATCCTCGCGCTGCTCAAGCGCCGCGGCCCCATGACGGTTCAGGAGCTGAGCCGGAGCCTCGAAATCACGCCGATGGGCGTGCGGCAGCACCTGGCCATCCTGGAGCGCGACGGGTGCGTGGGGCCGGGCGGGATTCGCCGCGGCCCAGGCAGGCCGAGCCGCCTCTACGGGATCACACCGGCCGGCGATCGGACATTCCCCCGAACGTACGAACACGCGGCGGTCACCGCGCTGCGCGACCTCGCGGCTCTGGACGGCGCGGCGAAGATCGATGCCCTCTTCGAGTACCGCCGGCGGCGCGACGTCGCGGAGTATCGGGAGATGTTCGCCGCCAAAGACCTGGCCGGACGCGTGGCGGCTCTTGCGCACCTTCGCGACAGGGATGGCTATCTCGCCGAGTGGCAGCAGATCGATCCCGAGACCTTCGCGCTCGTCGAGCACAACTGTCCGATTCGCGCGGTGGCCGAAGCCTACCCCGGAGCCTGTGCCTGTGAGGCGGCCTTGTTCGCCGACGCCCTCGAGGCGCAGGTCGTCCGCACCGACCACATTTTGGCCGGGGCGCCCCACTGCCGGTTCGTGGTCAGCCGGCCGCCGGAGTCCGCGCCGAAGAAATAACCCCTAGCGCTCGTGCCAGAGGGTCTGCGGCCGCAGGTTGCGGGAGATGCCGAGCTGGCCCGCCATCAACGTGGTCCAGGAAAGGAACCCTTCGATCATCGTCAGCGCTTCGTCCTCGATCTCATCGGGATCGAGGCTCTGATGGACGTCGCCGAGATGGTCGCCGATGCCGCTGCAGAAGGCCCGCACGTCACGAAGCAACTCGATGGCGACATGACGGGCCTCCGGCCCCACCACCTTGGAGCGTCCGGAGGCGGCGCGAAGACGGGCGGTTTGCGCGGTCGACCAATCGACGAGATTGTCGAGGACGTACACGGCTTCCCCGGGCCCCCGCTCGACGACCACCGTGACGAATCCCTGACACGCCCGCCACACCTGACGGATCAGGCTGGCGAGAAACCGCCGTTCGTCCGCCGAGAACCCACTGCTCTGCCTGGCCACGGTATCCTCTCGAACACGACCCGCTTCTTGCGGATGTCCCGCGATGACGCGGGTGCGATGACGCTGCCTGCCGGCGCTTCGACGCGGCGATTTCGCCCTCCTGTGCCGAACACCCGATCGTGAGAAGCGTCGCCGATATCCTCCGCGATCTGGGCGAGCCGGCCCCGGCGCCGTTCGCTCCGGCGCCGTTTCAGGAGGCCGCGCTCGACGCGCTGGGATCCGGAGACGTGCTCGTCTCGGCCCCGACGGGCAGCGGCAAGACGTGGATCGCGGAACAGGAAATCGCGCGGCTGCTTGAGGGACCGGCCCCGGGTACCAAGGCCGGCGCCCCGCGCGTCTGGTACACGACCCCCCTCAAAGCGCTGTCCAATCAAAAGTTTCGCCGCTTCCAGGCCATGTACGGCGAGGAGCGGGTGGGTCTCCTCACCGGAGAGCGCCGCCTGAACGCACGCGCCCCGGTCGTCGTGGGAACGACGGAAATTCTCCGCAACGCGTTGTACGGCGAGGCACGCGACGGGGCCGGGCCGGACGTCGTCGTCCTCGACGAAGCGCACTACCTCGCCGATCCCGAGCGTGGCACGGCGTGGGAAGAGATCCTCCTGCTTGCGGCACCCGCGACGCGCCTGTTGCTGCTCTCGGCGACGATCCCCAATGCCGGCCAGCTGGCCGACTGGATGGCGGCCGTGCGCGGCCGCCGGCCGGAGGTCATCACGCTGGAGGAGCGGCCGGTCCCCCTCGAATACCTGTTCGCCGACGGAGACGGCCGGCTGCATCCGCCGGATCCGGCCCGCATCCGGACCCGGCACCGCCACCCCCTGTGGCTCTCGACGATCGCGGAGGGACTCGTCCGCCACCGGCTCACGCCCGCGATCCTGTTCTTTCCGAGCCGCCGCGAGTGCGACGACGCGGCGCGTAGGCTGGCCGGCCGGATCGCGCCGGGCGAACCGGAGCGCGCCCGGCGCCTCGCGGACTGGGTGCATCGCGTGCCGCAGCTCGCCGGCCATCCGCTGCTCCCCGGCCTCCGCCGGGCGGGCGTCGCCGCCCACCATGCGGGACACCTGACCGGCTGGCGGATGTGCGTGGAGGAGCTGCTCGAAGCGGGTCTTGTGCGGTTCGTCTCCGCGACGACGACGCTGGCCGCCGGCCTCGACGTCCCGGCGCGCACCGTCGTCCTCTCCACGCTGCACCGCCACGGTCCGGCCGGCCCGGAGGCGCTCACGGCGACGGAGTTCCATCAGATGACGGGCCGCGCGGGGCGGCGCGGCCGGGATACCCTCGGGATCACGGTGATCGTCGCGCCGGACCCGGGCGACGCGGACGAGGGCCTCGCGCTGTCGGGCGCCGCCCCCGAGCCGATCCGGTCCGCCTTCACTCCGAGCGATTCCCAGGTCCTGAGCCTGCTGGCGCGGACCAGTCTCGCAGACGCGGAGGCGCTCGTGCGGCGATCGTTTGCGGCGTACGCGCGGGCGCCCGAGGCCGCGGACGTGCGGGGGCGGCTCGCCGCGCTGCCGCGGGACCCGCTGACCGCGCGTCCGTGCGGGGATCGCCTCGCCACACGCCACCGCTTCGACGATCTGCTGCGCCGTCTCCGGCGCGCGCGGCACGGCCCCGAGGCCACCGCCGAGGTGACGCGGCTCGGACGGGAAGTCGTCGCCATGCCGTGCGCGGGCTGCCGCGTGACGGAACAATGTCTCGCGAGCCTCCCGGAGATTCGGGCCGTGGAGCGCGAGCGGCAGGCGCTGCGGCGGGACCTCGGAGCACTCGCCGACCGCGAAGTCGACCCGTTTCGCCGGCGGGCCGCCCTGCTGCGCGACCGCGGCTACGTCGATGCGGACTGGCGGCCGACGGCGTGGGGCCGGCTCGCGGCGCGCATCCGCCACCCCCGCATGATCGTCCTGACCGAGGCGCTGCGTGCCGGCGTGCTTCCGGAGGATCCGGTGGCGCTGGCGGCGATCGGCGGGGCACTGGGCACGGAGCGGCCCCCCGCCGTGGGCCGGACGCCGATGCTCCGCCGCCACGCCGGCCGGCGGGCGCCCGCGGGGTATGCAGACCGACGCGCGCCCGCCCCCGCGGTCCCCCCGGCCGCGCGCGGGGGGCTCGTGGCGATCCGGCGAATCGTCGCGCGGCTCAACGAAGATCTCGACGCCGCCGGTCTGCCGCTCGATCCGCTCGCGGCCGATTTCGTCGGGGAAGGACACGAGTCGCCGGCGGCCCTCTGGCGCGCCGGAGCGGCCGGCGCTTGGGCGTCGGGACGTCCCTGGGGCGAGGTCACGCGCGCCTTCGGCGTCGCCGAGGGCGATCTCCAGCGGCTCGCCTGGCAGGCCGCGGAGATTTTGATGCAGATCGAGGACATCCCGGACTCGCCGCTGGGTGAGGCGGCGCGCGCGGGCCGGGAGGCGATTCTCCGCACGCCGGTGGAGTAACGCCGCTTTGCGGCAGGGGTGCGCTCGCGCACGCGCGGAATCCCTTTGGTGCCATGTCAGTACCCGCCGGCCCGCTAACCGATCTCACCGTCCTCGATCTCTCCACGATCGTCTCCGGAGGGACCGTGACGTCCATGCTCGCGGACTTCGGCGCCGGCGTGGTCAAGGTCGAGCACCCCCGGGGCGGCGATCCGCTGCGGTCGTGGGGCCCGTTCGTCGCGGGACAGTCCATCTGGTGGAAGATCATGTCCCGCAACAAGAAGTCGATCACGCTCGATCTCAGCCGGCCGCGCGGGCAGGAGCTGCTGCTCGCGCTCGCGCGGCGGGCCGACGTGCTCGTGGAGAATTTCCGGCCGGGCACCCTCGAGCGGTGGCACCTCGGGCCCGACCGGCTCCACGCCGTCAACCCGAACCTGGTTGTCCTGCGCGTGTCGGGATTCGGACAGACGGGGCCCTACCGGCACCGGCCCGGCTTCGGCACGGTGGCCGAGGCCATGAGCGGGATGGTCGCCATCACCGGCTTCCCGGACTCCCCGCCGCTCGCACCGCCGCTGCCGCTCGCCGACGAGGTCGCGGGCCTGATGGGCGCCTTCGCGGTCCTGGCGGCGCTCCGCGCCCGCGACGCGCGGGGGGCCGGCCAGGTGATCGACGTCAGTCTCTACGAGCCGCTCTTCCGCCTCCTCATTCCGCACGTCGCCCAATACGCGGCGCTCGGCATCGCATCACGGCGCACCGGCAATCAGTTCCCCGACGCCGCGCCCCGCAATCTCTACCAAGCCGCCGACGGTGGATGGATCGCGATCTCGGCCACGAGCCAGCGCGTCTTCGAACGGCTCGCCCGGGCGATCGACCGGCCCGATCTGGTCGACGACCCGCGGTTCCACGACAACGCCGCCCGTGTCCGCCACCGCGAGGCGCTCGATGCCATTCTCGCCGGGTGGATCGGCGCGCACAAAGAGTCCGACGTGCTGGCGCGCTGCGACGAGGCCGGCGCGGTCGCGGGCCCGGTCTACGACGTCCCGCGCATCCTCGCGGACGGCCAGTACGCTGCCCGGGACGACATCGCGACCGTCGCCGACCCCGACGCCGGTGTGCTGCGCATGCCCGGGGTGATCCCCAAGTTCGTCGAGACGCCAGGCGCGATCCGCCACACGGGCCCGGCCCTCGGCGCCGACAACGCCGAGATCTACGGGGAATGGCTGCGGCTCGGGCCCGCGGAGCTCGAACGCCTTCACGCTGAGGGGGTCGTCTGACAGGATGCGCACCGTCCCGACCGAGGCGATCACGGCGGCGCTGCGCGAGCTGTGCATCACGATCAATCACCGGATGGGCCCGGACATGCTCGCCGCCCTCGAGCGGGCTCACGCCGCCGAAGAATCCGCGATCGGCCGGACGGTGCTCGCGCGCCTGCTGGAGAACGCGCGGGTGG
>DASYZR010000011.1 GCA_035945995.1 bacterium | reverse complement strand
GGCCCGGGCGCGGTTCCGGCCGGGGAGCCGGCGGCCCCTCCGCCCACCGCGGCCCCACCGACCCATGGCTGACGCGCCGGCGCAGCCGCTTCGGCGCTGGTAGCGGTGACGCCACGGGCACCGGTGCTGGGCGGCGGCCATCCGGGCCCTTTATCAGATCTTTACGCGCAAACGCGACGATTCCAGTTGGTTCGCTCACTCCACCCGCGCGGGTCCTGGTCGTGACCGCTCTTTCGGTGGCATGTCTGGGGCTCATCGCGGGAGGAACCGCCCGACTTCTTCACTTCTAGGAGCCGACCCGCATGCGGACAACTCCAGTTGCCGACGCGATCGGGTTTCTGACGCAGCCCCGGTGGACGACGGGCGCGTTCTGGATCCTCCTGGTTGCCGGCGGTCTCGCGGCGTGGATCAATTTGCGCCGGGACCCAAACCAGCGCGCCGCCATCCACCTCTGGAGTTGGGTCGCGCGCTTTTCCATCGGCACCATGTGGTGGACGCAGACGCTGTGGAAACTTCCGCCGACGTACACCACCCGGGCGGACGGCACCGGGGGGTTGCGGTTTTGGGTCGGGGAGATGGCACAGTACGCGGCGTTTGCCTGGCATCGAGATTTCGTGAGAAACGTCGTCCAACCGCATTTCTACCTGTTCGCGCCGCAAGTATACCTGTCGGAGGTGCTGATCGCCGTCACGCTGATTCTCGGACTCTTCAGCCGGCTTGGGGCGTTCCTCGGATTGTTGGCGGCGGTCAACCTGTGGTTGGGATTGTATCGCGCTCCGCACGAATGGCCGTGGACCTACGGGTTCCTGATCGTTGTGCAGCTCCTGTTTTTCCTGTACCGTCCGGGTCGCAGCCTGGGACTCGACGCGGTCCTGCTGCGGCGCCTGGGGAAGACCCCCGACCCCGGAGCATGGGGTCGCCTGGTCAGGCTGCTCTCATGAGCAGCGCCGCCGTCACGGCCGACGACCAGCGCTTTCACCGCGGCGCGGAGAAGTATGCCGCGTATCTCGAGACGCCCGCGGGGCGGCTTCGCTGCGCTCTCGCGTTCGCGAATCTCCAGGAGTTCCTGCCGCAGGCGACCGTCGCGCCGCGGCGGGCGCTCGACCTCGGGAGCGGTACGGGCGAGCTCGCCGTGCGCCTCGCCGGCCTCGGATTTCACGTCACCCTGGTGGATCGTTCGCCCGAGATGCTCGAGATTTCGGATCGGGCGGCGCGGCGGGCCGGGGTGTCCGGCAGCCTCACGCTGACCCGGGGCGACGTCGCCGCCGCGACATCCCTGTTCCCCGCGGATTGGTTCGACGTGGTCGTGTGTCACCACGTGCTGGAGTACACGGCGGATCCAGGGTTGGTCTTGCGCGGCGCCGTCCGCGTGTTGCGTCCCGATCCCACCGCCGTCCTGTCCGTGGTGGCGCGCAACCGGGCCGGCGAGGTCTTGAAGACGGTGGTGCAGTCCGGTGACCTTGCCGCCGCGGAGCGCGCCCTGACGAGCACGAGCGCCGAGGAGTCGCTCTACGGCGACCGGGTCCGCCTGTTCACGCCGGAAGAGCTGCGGACGATGCTGGCCCGAGCGTCGCTCGAGCCCGTCGCCGAGCGCGGCGTCCGCATCGTGTTTGACTTTCTCCCGCCGCCCGCCGCGCGCGACGCCGACCCAAGCCGCGTCGTCGCCCTGGAACGCGCGCTCGGGGCGCGCGCCGAGTTCTCGGCGATCGCGCGTTACACGCAGGTGCTGGCGAGACGGAGCATCCGTCTGCACGCCTGTGCAGAAGGAGGCGCACGATGAACGATGCGGGCGGTTCGGCCTCACAAATGTCGGAGCGGCCGGCGGCGCGGGGCGACGGGATTGCCCTGGGCCTCGGCCTGACCAATGAGTGCAACCTCGCGTGCGCCTTCTGCTATCGTGATCCCACGCGCACGGACAGACTTACGGTGGACCAGGTGAAGGCCGTCATGGAGCGGCTCCCGGTGCGTTCGGTGAACCTGGGCACGGGCGAGAACGGGCTGCACCCCGACTTCCAGGCAATTCTGGCGTACCTGCGCACCCAACCGATCAAGCTCACCATGACGTCGAATGGATACAGCGCGGCGGTCCTCGCGGACGCCGAGCTACGCGCGTTCCACGACATCGAGTTCTCGCTCGACTATCCGACCGAAGAAGAACAGGACGCGCAGCGGGGCGCCGGCAACTGGGCGCTAATCCACGAGCAGGCGGCACGCTGCGTCGGACTCGGAGTCCCCGTCACGATCGTTGCGGTCATGATGAAGTCGAACTACCTGCGCCTGGCGGATGTGGCGCGCGTGGCCAAAAGGTTCGAGGCCCCCCTGCGCGTCAACGTCTACCAGGCCGTCCGGTCCGACGCCTACGCGCTCGCGTACCAGGAATATTGGGACGGCTTTCGCGCTCTCTTCGCCCAAACCGACGTCGTTGCCGTCGGCGAGCCGCTCGTTCGGGCCATCGCCGGCCTGCCGCCGCTCGCGGGTGGATGCGGGGTGGCCACGGTGCGCGTCACCCCGCGCGGCACCACCCAGCCGTGCGTGTACTGGCCGGGCCCCGGTGAGCCGCTGGCTGGCCTGCTGCCGGTCGGCGTGGGGATCTTGAACACCCCCCCGTTTGAGCAGACGCGCAGGTTGCCCGAGGCCTGCCGGCCCTGCGAGTTCCGCGACGCGTGCCACGGGGGCTGTGCCGGGAGACGCCGGCTGCATGGGGCGTTGCTTGCGCCCGACATCTACTGCCCGATCGTCCGGGGAGACCGGGTCACGCTGCCGGTCCGCCTTGCGGCCGCCCGCGATCTCCCGAAATTGAGCAGTTCGTGCACGACCGTCGTGATCGCCCGAGAGGCCGCGGCCTAGCTCCAAGGGCGGCTCGGTGACGGCAACCGACGAGCACCGCCGCGACCGATGCGGCGAAGGAGTCGCTCAATGCCCGTCCGGCGTCTGCAGGTCCTGTTGCGCACCGTGGCGATTCTCGCCGTGGGCCCGGTCATTGGCGCGGTCACCGCCAATCAGCACCCGTATTCGCCGGCCACGGTGACCGTGGCCGCGTTCCCCATCCCGGTGACGGCCGGGGTCTATGATCTCTACGAGTTCGTGGTTGACTTCCCGCCGGGGAGCGCGACGGCGCGTCACGTCCACGGCGGACCTGTCCTGGTCACGGTCATCACCGGCCAGCTCGTCCTCCAACGCGCGGGCGGCGAGCGCGTCGTCAAGGCGGGCGAGAGCTTCCTCGAGGTCCCGGGGGACGTGCACGCTCTGGTCAACCGGAGCCCGGCGCCCGCACGCATTGGGGCCGCCGAGCTGATTCCGAAGGGAGCCGCGGAGACCACCGTCGTCAAGTGAGCCGGGTACCGCGCGCGGCCGCCTCCTACGCCCGGAGATACCACGGGACGCTCGCGACGCTGATCCGCTCGTTGTGCTGCAACAGCAGGAGCGCCCGCAGCAGCTCCGCGCGCTGATTGTGCAGCGGATAATGGTACCAGTGCGGCTCGACCATCTCCGGGATCAGGACCACGATCTGCCGCTCCGGGTACGCCGCCTCCACGTGGGCGACGTAGTCCAGGATCGGCAGAATCACGTAACGATACGGAGAGGGCAGCACCACGAGCCGCGGCGCCGGCAGGCCGGCCTGTGCCGCGGGGCCTTCGACGAACTGGGGCCAATGCCGCCGGAGCGTCTCGGGCGTCTCGCCGGCGTCGACGTGCACGACGTGGACGTCGGGCGACATGTTCATCGCGAAGCGCAGCGCCTTGTGCGCGAGCTTGTCCCAGCCGCCGATCGGCACGACGACGACCGGCGGCCGAAGCCCCGTGGCGTCGAGGGGCGCCGATGTCGCGACCTCCGCCCCGACGCGGCGGTAGTGGCGGCGGATGGACAGCATCAGCGCGACGAGCGCCGGGATCAACACCAACGTCACCCACGCGCCGGACGCGAACTTCGCCACCATCACGACGGCCAGGGTTATCGCGGTGGCCCCGGCCCCCAATCCGTTCACGAGCATGCTGACCCGCGCCCGCGGGCCCCCGGTCCGGCGCCAGTGCATCACCATGCCGGCCTGCGACAGCGTGAACGCGAGGAACGCGCCGACGGCAAAGAGCGGGATCAGCCGGTCGGTCACCCCGCCGAACACGACCAGCAGCAGCGCGCACAGCGCCGCGAGCACGTAGATACCGTACGAGTAGACGAGGCGCCGGCCGCGCAGCGCGACGAAGTACGGCAGATAGCCGTTCTGCGCGATCGCCCGGGTCACCCGCGGGAAGTCCGCAAACGCGGTGTTCGCCGAGAGCACCAGCACCGAGAGGATCGACGCCATCGCCACGTAGTAGAGCGGGCCCGTGCCGGCGACGGCGGCGAGGAGCAGCGACAGCATGCTCCGGTACCCCTCCTGCCCCGGGATCGTCGCGCCGATCTGATAGACGCGGGCGAGATAGGCGATCCCCGCCAGCATCAGGATCAGGAGGCCGATGATCACGCTGAGCGTCCGCTGGGCCGACTGCACCACGGGTTGGCGGAACGCGCGCACCCCGTTGCTGACCGCCTCGACGCCCGTCATCGCCGTGCAGCCGTTGGCGAACGCCTGCAGGAGCAGCCACGCGCTCACGGCCGCGGCCGGCGGCCCCAACGGCGGCGGCGCCACCACCGCGGCGGGGTGGCCGCCGGCCGCGAGCGTCTTGGCCACGCCCAGGGCGATGGCGCCGAGCAGGATCACGACGAACGCGTAGGTCGGCCACATGAACACGGCCCCGGCCTGCCGCACGCCTCGCAGGTTGACGGTCGTGATCGCGGCCAGGATCACCAGACACAACAGGAGGGTGTGCCGCTGCAGGGACGGCATCGCGGACACGAGCGCCCCCACTCCGGCCGAGATGCCGACCGCGGCGGTCAGCACGTAGTCGATCAACAGCGCCGACGCGGCGAACAGGCCCGCCGTCGCACCAAGGTTCGTGCGCGCAACGGTGTAGGACCCGCCGCCCGTCGGGTACGCGGCGATCGTCTGGCGGTAGGAAAAGTAGACGATCGACAACAGCGCGATGATGCTCACGCTGATCGGCAGCATGTAGACGATGCCGAGCGCGCCGAGCGGCATGAGCAGCGTGAGCGCCGCCTCCGGACCGTAGGCCGCGGAACTGAGCGCGTCGAGTCCGAAGATACCGATACCGGCGCCGGGGCCGACCCGCTCCGCGCGTTCCTCGGAGGACGGCAACGGCTTCCCCAGAAGCAGGTCGGCCAGGGACATCAGCCCAGGCATTTCCGCAGGCGCGCCGGGAAGCCTGCCCGAGGAGGGGATACGGATGAAGCGCGAGGACGTCACCGTTCGGGGCATGCACAAGACCACGGGGTACTCGCACGCGGCCAAAGCAGGTGATCTGGTCTTCGTGGCCGGCCAGGTGGCGCAGGACGCGGACGGCACCCTCGTCGGCCGCGGCGACATCGAAGCTCAGGCGGTGCAGGTGTTCGAGAACCTCAAGGCCGTGCTCGCGTCCGCCGGCACCACGCCGGACCAGGTCGTGAAACTGACCACGTACACGACCAGCGTCGCCTACCGGCAGAAGATCGCGGAGGTTCGCGCGCGATACTTCGGCAGCTACTTCCCGCCGAACACCTTCCTCGTCGTGGCGAGCCTCGCCACGCCCGAGTATCTGCTGGAGATCGAAGCAGTGGCGGCCTGTCCCTGAGGGCCCGCCGCGTTCGTGAAGACCTTGAAGCCCGGGGTGTGCTGAACGCTGCACGTGAGTCCGACGGGGGGTAGGGAAATCCCCCATCGATTCACCAGCGCCGTGTCGATATCGGACCCCTCCGATCGACTATGCAGTGAAAAGAGGCTCGAAGGAGGTGCACCATGCCGGTATCGGCGGCCCTGAGTTCTCGTGAAGGAGGACCGTTCATGACCTACGCGCTGTGGATCGCGCAGGCGACGCTCGCGGTCCTCTTCCTGTTCGCCGGCGGCGTGAAATTGGCGCTCCCCCTTGACGCGCTGACCAAGCAGACGTCGTTGCCCGGCTGGTTCCTGCGGTTCACCGGGACGGCCGAGATGCTCGGGGCGATGGGCCTCGTTCTTCCGGGTCTTCTGCGCATCCGGCCGAGCCTGACGCCGCTCGCCGCCGCCGGACTTGTGATCGTCATGGTGGGCGCGACCGCGTTCACGGTGGTGGCGGGCGGCGGGATATCGGCGCTGATCCCGGCGACGGTGGGACTCCTTGCGGCGTTCGTGGGATACGGCCGCTGGCGGCTCGTGCCGCTGGCGGCCCATCGCCGCGGCCGGTTTCAACTCGTGGAGGCGTGATGCGCCGTATTGATCTCAAGCGGAAATTCGGTAGCGTGTTCGGCATTGACAAAAACGACAGGTCCGTGTCATAATGACGAAACTAACTTCACTCCGAGGAGGCGAGCAAATGACCGATACTTGCATGATGGCCGCGCTCGCCGTCCGCCCGGGGTATTGCCTCGCGTAGTTCCACGCGTTAGCTGGCATTGACTCCGGCCGCGGGCGATGAACCCGCGGTTGTTCATTTTCCGCCGGCCTTTCTTTGGCCGTTCGACCTGTTCCCTATTGGGGCGAGTTCGCGTCGTCCTGCCCTTTCTGCCTCAAAAGCGAGGAGGTGTGCCATGTGGCATCCGTCGATACTGGAATTATTGACGAAGGAACGGCAGGCCGAGTACCTGCGCGAGGCGCAGCGGATCGCGCTCGCCGAGCGTGTGGCAAGAGCCTCCGGCGCGGCCCCGGGCCTGATCTCGCGTGTGCTGGCCGCATGGAGCCGTCGTGTGGCGCCCGCCCGCGCGAGCGAGCCCGTGTTGAGCGAGGAGGCGCCGCGCTGATGGTACGCGGCTGCACTCGGTGTGACCGAGGGAGACGTGCGGTCCTGGCTGGGGCGCGCCGGAGCACCGGCCGGGACCGCGCGGAAACATGCCATCGGCCGCACCGCACCGCGAAGTCCTCGCCCTAGACGTACCGGTGCGCGACGACCTTCGGCTGCAGGAAGTTGAGCAGGTAGTCCGGTCCGCCCGCCTTGCTGTCGGTGCCCGACATGTTGAAGCCGCCAAACGGATGGCTGCCGACGACCGCCCCGGTGGACTTGCGGTTGAGATACAGGTTGCCGCACATGAACTCGCGGCGGGCCTTCGCCAGTTTCTCGGGGTTGAGTGAGTACACCGACCCGGTGAGGCCGAACGCCGTGCCGTTGGCGATGCGCAGCGCGTCGTCGAAGTCGCGCGCCGGGATCGCCGCGATGACGGGCCCGAAGATCTCTTCTTGCGCGATCCGCGCGTCGGGGGCGACGTCGACGAACACCGTCGGCGCGATGTAGAACCCGCCGTCCCGGGCCGGCGCCCCGCCGGCGGCGAGCCGGGCCTCCCGCCGTCCCACCTCGACGTAGTCGAGGATCTTGCGCTCGGCCGCCGCGTTGATGACAGGCCCCACGGGAAAGTTCTCCGGGCCCGGGCCGATCGAGAGAGACTTGGCGCGCTCCACGATCATCTCCGTCACGCGTCTGTACGCGCGGGGCGTGGCGACGACCCGGGAGCCGGCCGAGCACTTCTGGCCCTGATACCCGTAGGCGGAGGCGATGATCCCGGCGGCGGCCGCGTCGAGGTTCGCGTCGTCGTCGACAACGATCGCGTTCTTGCCGCCCATCTCGGCGATGATCCGCTTGAGCCAGATCTGGCCGGGCGGCGTCTTGGCCGCCGCCTCGAACAGGTGCGTGCCGACCTCCTTCGAGCCCGTGAACGCGATCATCCGGACCCTGGGGTGGTTGGCCAGGGCCTCGCCGACCACGCCGCCGGAGCCCGGCAGGAGGTTGAGGACGCCCGCGGGCAGCCCGGCCTCGCGCAGCGCCTTCGCGATCAGATACGTGGTCGCCGCGGAGTCGCTGGCCGGCTTCATCACGACCGTGTTGCCGGAGACCATGGCGCCGAGCGCCATCCCCGAGGGAATCGCGAGGGGAAAATTCCACGGCGAGATCACGGCCACCACGCCGAGCGGGATGTATTGGTACTCGCTCATCTCGCCGGCGAGCGGCGGCAGCGGCCGGCCCTCCGCGTACCGGAGAATTTCGCGCGCGTAATACTCCGTAAAGTCGATCGCCTCGGCCACGTCGGCGTCCGCCTCGGCCCAGTTCTTGCCGACCTCGAAGCTCATCCACGCGGCCGCCTGAAGCCGCCGGCGGCGGAGGATCGCCGCCGCGCGGAGAAAGAGCGCGCACCGCTCCGCGGCCGGCACCCACCGCCACGACTCGAACGCGCGCAGCGCGGCCTCGACCGCCTGCTCGACGTGCTCGGCCGACGCCTGCTGCACGACGGCGACCGTCTGCTCGGCCTCCGACGGGTTGATCGACCGGAACGCGGCGCCCGACCGGACCTCGCGCGCTCCGATCAACAACGGGAACTCACGCCCCAGTTGGGCGCCGACCTCGCGAATCGCCTCCTCCATCGCCTGCCGGGCGGCGGGCTGCGCAAAGTCGTACAGCGGCTCCACCTGGAACGGGGTAACCGTCATCATGGTGCGCGACCCCCTACCGTGCGACCCGCGTCACCGGCCGGCTCAGACCTTGGCCGCGAACGGGGTCAGCATCTTCGCAATGCGGTCCACGCCCTCGCGGATCCGCTCCATCGACGTCGCGTAGGAGAACCGGAGAAAACCGGGGGCCTCGAACGCCTCGCCGGGCACGACCGCGACGTGGACCTCGTCGAGCAGGCGCTCGGCGAGCGCAAGTGACGTCGCCGGCGCGCCGAAACGCCCCAGCAGCTCCTGCACGTCCGGGAACGCGTAGAAGGCGCCCCGCGGCGTGCCGCACGAGACCCCGGCGATGTCGTTGAGCCGGCCGACGATGTACCGGCGCCGCCGGTCGTATTCCTCGACCATCCCCTTGGGATCGACGCCGGCCGTCAGCGCGTAGAACGCGGCCTTCTGCGCGATCGAGTTGGGGTTGCCGGCGAGATGACCCTGCAGCGCTTCCAGGCCCGCGGCGATCGGCCGCGGCGCGGCGGCGTAGCCGATCCGCCAGCCGGTCATGGCGTAGGTCTTGGACATCGAGTTGAGCAGCAGGATCCGGTCGCGGGCGGCGGGCCACACCGCCGGGACGCAGAGGTGGCGCGCGCCGTCGTAGACCATGCTCTCGTAGATCTCGTCGCTCACGAGATAGAACTCGTGCCGGTCGGAGAGGCTCACGATGCCGTCGAGCGTATCGCGGTCGTAGACGGTCCCGGTCGGGTTGTGGGGCGAATTGAGGATGATCGCGCGGGTGCGCGGCGTGACGAGCGAGGCCACGCGGTCGGGCAGGGGCTGCCACGCGGTCGCCGCGTCGGTCGGCACGAACACCGGCCGCGCGCCGGCCAGCCGCACCTGCTCGGCGTAGGACACCCATGCCGGCACCGGGATCAGCACCTCGTCGCCGGGCTCGCAGATCGCGCGGAGCGCGAAGTACAGCGCGGGCTTCCCGCCCGCGGTGATGACGATCTCCTCCGGCGCGTACGCGGCCCCGTAGGTCTCGCGCAGGTGTGATGCGACCGCCGCCCGGAGCTCCGGAATGCCGGCCGGCGCGGTGTACTTGGTGAACCCTTCGCGGATCGCGGCGATCGCCGCCTCCTTGATCGAGGCCGGCGTGTCGAAGTCGGGCTCGCCCGCGGCGAAGCTGATCACGTCGACCCCCTGGCGGCGCAGCCGCCGGGCGCGGTCGTCCATGCCGATGGTCATCGACGGCGTGATGGCGCGCACCGCCTCGGTGAGATGCATCGGGTACCCTCCTCCGTGCCGCTATGGAGCGCTATTCGTCGTGGACGCCGCCGCTCCTCGCCGCGCCGTCCTCGTCTTCAGGCGTACCGGCGGGCGACGGGAGCGCGGCGGCGGGGCAGCCGGGAGCCCGCCGCGCGGAGCAGCCCGGCGAGCCCCGGCGGATACAGCCGCATCACCGCCAGCACGACAAGGGCGAAGATCACCATGCGGATCTCGCCGTACGCGCGCAGTCCCTCCGACACGACTTCCACCGTGACGGCGCCGAGCACGGGCCCCGCGAGCGTCCGTTGGCCGCCGAGGATCACCATGATGATAATGAGCGCCATCTCATCGAACTTCATCGCCACGGGGCTGAGGAGGCCGATGTAGTGGCCGTAGAGCGCGCCGGCCGCACCGGCCGCGCCGCTCGCGACCGCGAACGCGAACCGCTTCCACCGGACCGTGTTGACGCCCGCGGCCCGCGCCGCGCCCTCGTCGTCGCGGATCGCTCGGAGCCGGTACCCGATCGGCGACCGCAGCAGCCACGCGAGGCCCGCCACCGCCGCGGCCGCGCACGCCAGGAACACCTCGTAGTACGGCGTAGGGCCGGCCCCCGGAAACAGCTTCGGGACGGCGAGGCCGAGGTCGCCGCGCGTGATCCCGTATTCCATCGACACCGCCACGCGGGTCGACTCCGCGAACGCCCACGTCGCCAGCGCGAGATACAGGGTGCGCAAGCGGAGCGTCACGCTCCCCAGCGCGAATCCAACCGCGCAAGCCGCCGCGGCGCCGGCCGCGACCCCCACGGGAATCGGCAGTCCGGAGCGCAGCACGAGCAGCGCCGACGTGTAGGCCCCGATGCCGGCAAAGACGTGGTGGGCAAGCGAGAACAGTCCGGTATAGCCCGCGAGCAGGTTCCACGAGGACGCGAGCACGACGTAGTACAGCGCCACGGTCAGCACGTGGACGTGGTAGGCGCCGAGCGCGAGCGGCAGGAGCGCCGCGGCGGCCAGACCGGCGCCGGCGAGCGCCCTACGCGTCATCGGGGCCGCGCATCGGCGCGCCTACGCCTCGCGCGCCCGCTCGCCCCACAGCCCCGTCGGGCGCAGCGCGAGAATCAACAAGAGCGCGCCGAACCCGTACACGTCCCGGAACGACGGCGAGAGCAGCACCGAGCCGAGGCTCTCTACGAGCCCCAAGAGCAGTCCGCCGACGATGCTCCCCGGGAGCGAGCCGAGCCCGCCGATCACGATGATCTCGAACCCTTTGACGGTGCTCAGCGCCCCGCTCTCCGGATACACCAGGAACACCGGCGCCAGCAGCGCGCCGGCGGCCCCGGCCAGGCCGACCCCGATGCCGAACGCCAGCATGTCGATGCGCCCGAGGTCGATCCCCGCGGTGACGGCGCCCAGGCGGTTCTGCGCCACGCCGCGCAGCGCGAGGCCGAACCACGTGCGGCGGACGGCGAACGCGAACAGCCCCAGCAGGACGACCGCGCCGAGAAACGCGACGAACCGGCTGCCGTTGAGCGGCAGCGGGCCGAGCTGGACCGGCGGCGCGTAGTCCGGCGGCGAGAACTGGTACGGCCCGAAGATAACGATGGCGAGATTACGGAGGAGAACGGTCAGCGCGATCGTGACGATCGTCGCGTACTCGTCGAGCCGCTCCAGGGTGCCGGTGAACATCGGCCGCAGGAGCACCCGCTGCACGGCCATGCCGAGCAGCGCCACGCTCCCCGCGGCGAGCGGCACGGCGAGGTACCAGCGCTGGGGCCCGAGCCAGGAGTCGATCAGCAGGTACTGCACGTACCCGCCGATCATGTAGAACTCACCCATCGCCCAGTTGATCATGCGGACGACGCTGTAGATGAAGGTGATCCCCACCGCCATCAGGCAGTAGATCGCCCCGATGACGAGCCCCGCCAGGACGTACTGGGTGAGGAGGGTCGGCTCCATCGGCGACGCGGCGCGCGGTCGGGGGGACCGCCTCACCCTACCGGGCGGGCGTGTACGCTCCCGTCCGCATCGCCGGCGGGTAGAGGATCGACGTCTGGTCGTAGGTCTCGTCAACCTTCGTGTACTGCAGAATGATGAGCGGCGGCGACCACTGGTGCCAGGCCGGCCCCGCCGCCCGCGGGAACGTCGCGCCGGTGCCGATCCACGTGTCGAACCGGCCGCGCTCGAGCTGCGTGATGATCCGTTTGGGATCGGCGCTGCACGCCTGGTTCATCGCCTCGGCCAGGATGATCGCGTCGCCGAACGAGTTCAGGTTGGAATAAATCGCGGTGTCGTGGTACCGCCGCGCGTACTCCAGCGCCGCCCACCTGCCGAGGGCCGAGAGCGCCATCCGCGGATGGTAGTAGGAGATGAACAGCAGATAATTGCCGCCCGGGCCGAGGTTCTTCCAGTACTCGGGGCGCACCGGGAAGTCGTACGACCCCAGCATCGGCGTCTGCGGAAACAGACCGACGTCGTGCGCCTGCTTCGCGATCAGATACGCCGGCGTCCCTACGCCCACGTTCAACACGATGTCCGGCCGGGCGGCCTTGAATTTGAGGAGCTGCGGCGTGAGGTCGGCGGATGTGCGGTCGAAAAGCACCGTATCGAGCGTGATGGGCAGTTTGCGCGCGGCGATTTCCGCTTTGGTCGCCTCGATGAGGCCGATGCCGTAGTCGGTGTTCTCGGCGAGCATCGCGACTTTGTGCCAGCCCTGCGCCCGGATGAACCCAACCCACGCGCGGGCGCGGTCCGGATCGATCGCATGCGTGCGAAACACCGCGGCGAAGTGCTTCCCGGTGATGTCCCCGGCGGACGCCTGCGTCGAGATGAACGGCACCCCGAGCTCGTCCGCGAGCGGCGCGGCCGCGAGCATCGCGGAGCTGTGGAACTGGCCCCACACGCCGACGGCATGGCCTTCCGTGACGAGCCGCCGGAAGCCGGCGACGGCCTTCTCCGGGGTTCCGCTGTCGTCTTCCACGGCCAGCCGCACCGGGGTGGCCGGCAGGCTGCACGACGTCTTGGGCCCAAACACACCGCCCATCACGCCGTTGATGTAGGCCACCCCGAGGTCGGCGCCGCGCTGGATCAACTGGCCCGCCGACGCGTCGCCCGGAGGCGACAGGGGCGTCAGCACGCCCAGGGCGATCGGACCCGGAGCGGCCCATCCGGCGCCCCGTACCTGCACGACGACGGCCGCGGCGAGCGCGGCCATCACGACCCACAGCACAGCCCGTCTCATTGTCCACCTCCGTCCGGTTTTCCGACCAGCGCCGAGCGGACGATTCCCGCCAGATCCGCGGCGAACGACGTGCGCGGGCCTTCCCGCTGGACCCGGCCCATCCCGAGCAGGTAGACGTCGTCGGCGATCCGCACCGCCTCGACGATGTTCTGATCGACGAGCAGCACGGTGATGCCCAAGGCCCGGCTGTGCTCGAGGAGCGCGTACACGTCGCCGGCCACGCGAGGCGCCAGCCCGGCCGTCGGCTCGTCCACGAGCAGCAGCGACGGCATGGCCACGAGTTCCTTGGCGACGGAGAGCAGGCGCAGCTGCCCGCCGCTCAACACCGTCGTCCGTGCGCGGCGCAACGGCCCGAGGGCGGGGAACAGCTCGTACACGTGCGCGAGCCGGGCCCGCAGGGCGGACGGATTTCGGCGCAGCGTCCATCCCCCGAGCCGCAGCGTCTCGTCCACGGTCATCTGCGGAAACGTGCTCGCGCCCTGCGGCACGTAGCCGATCCCGAGCCGCTTGCGGGCGTCCGGCCGGAGGCCCGCCAGGTCCCGCCCGTTCAGCAGCACGCGGCCGGCGCGCACCGGCACGAGGCCAAACACCACCCGCAGCACGGTCGATTTGCCGGCCCCGTTCGGCCCGATCACGGCCGTGATCCGGCCCGGGGCGGCGCCGAGCGTGACTCCGGCCAGGACGTCGATCTCCGGCTGGTACCCGGCGACGACCTGTTCAACGCGCAGCGCGGCGCCGGTGTGCATCACATCGGTCCCGCGGCCACGCCGGTCCCGGCCGTCCCGAGGTACGCTTCGATCACCTTCGGATCGCCGGCCACGCGGTCGAGGGATCCATCGGCAATGCACTCGCCGTTGTGCATGACCGAGACGCGGCCGGCGAGGCGCCCGAGCGTGGGCATCTCGTGGCTGACGACAAGAAACGTCACGCCCCGGGTGCGATTCATCTCGTGAATGGCGTTCACCATCACATCTTTGATCGCCGGATGCACGCCCGCGAACGGCTCGTCCAGCAGACACAGCACGAGCGGCTCTTGCGCGAGGCAGCGCGCGAGCTGCAGCAGCATCGCCTGCCCGCCCGACAGCGTGCGCGCCTCCGCGCCGGCAAGTCCGTCGAGGCGCACCAGACGGAGCAAATCATGCGCGCGCCGGTGCCCGGCCTGCCCGGCCGCGCCCCGCTGACCCGGGACTAGCCGGCGGAATGCGCCGGCGTCGCCGCGGTGGTCCGCGGCGGCCGGGACCAGGAGGTTCTCGAGCACCGTCATCGAGCGAAAGATGCGCGGCAGCTGGAACGTGCGCGCAAGCCCGCGCGCCGCGAGCGCGTCCGGCGCGAGGGTGCCCGTGAGGTGCCCGTCGAGGCGGATGTCGCCGCGATCCGGCCGCTCCTGGCCGCCGATCAGATTGAGCAGCGTGGTCTTGCCGGAGCCGTTCGGACCGATCAGTCCGCGGATCTCCCCGCCCGCCACGTCGATCGAAACGTCGCGGACCGCGGCGACGCCCCCGAAGGACTTGGAGACGTGCGCCACGGAGAGGAGTGCGCCGGCCACGCGGAACGCTTCGACGGGCCGGTGTGTTCGGCCTTGACCCCCGCTAGCCGCGATACCCCGGCCGCAGCACCGGCCACATGTCCGGCATCGGATCGACCGGCACGTCGATCAGCGCCGGCGCGTCCTGGCGGAGCGCCCAGCGCAGCGCCTCCCGCAGCTGCTCCGGCCCGTCCGCGCGGCGGCCGGCGGCCCCGAAGGACTCGGCCAGCCGGACGAAGTCGGGGTTGAGGAGATCCGACGCGATGAAGCGGCCGCCGAAGCGGTCCTGCTGGATCCGCCTGACGTTGCCGTAGGCCCCGTCGCGGAAGACGACGGCGACGACGTTCAGCCGGTGCCGGACCGCGGTCGAGAGCTCCTGTACGTTGTACAGGAACCCGCCGTCGCCGCAGAGCGCCACGACCGGCCGCCCGGCGGCGCCGGCGTACGCGCCCAGCGCGATCGCGTACCCGGCGCCGAGCGTGCCCTGATACCCCATAGTCAGGTATGTGCGGGGATGGTAGACCGGGAAGCCGATGTTCGACCAGTACCCGACCTGCGTCATCTCGCTCACGACGACGCCGTCCTCGGGGAGGGCGTCGCGAATCGCCGCCCCGTACGCCGCCTGGGGCAGCACCGAATCCATCCGCGCGCGCATGCGCTGCTTCAGCGCGGCGAGTTCGTCCTTGCGGGACGGGCGCACGCGGTTGTGCGCGGCAAGACCCTCCGCCAGCGCGGCGAGCGCCGGGGCCGCGTCGGCGACGATCCCGACCGTCGCCGGGCGGTTCCGTCCGATCTCGTCCGGATCGATGTCGATCTGGACGCACGGCTGCCCGCGGGGTCCCCAGTCGGAGCTCGCCGGCTGGTAGAAGCGCGTACCCACGATCAGCACCGCGTCCGCCGACCCGGACAACTCCGCGCCGGCGAGGAGGGGCTCGGCGAGGTAGTGGCGGTCGGAAAGCGCGCCCTTGCCGTTGGACGAGATGAGCACCGGAGCCTCGAGCATCTCGGCGACGGCGCGCAGGGCCTCGGACGCGCCCGACGCGACGATGCCGCCGCCGACGAAGATGAGCGGCCGCTCCGCCGCGCCGAGCAGCGCGGCCGCGCGCTCGATTGCGTCGGGGTCGGGGGCGGGCACCGTGCGCTCGACCCGCTCGTGGCACTCCGGCATCTCCGCCCGCTCCCGCAGCACGTCCGGGGGCACCTCGATCGCCGCGGGCCGTTGGTGTCCCGTCAGCATCTGCCGGAATGCCTCGCGGACCAGGCCGGGCACGGCGTCGGGCCGGCGGGCGCTGCCGGTCCACTTGGTGACGCAGTCGGCCGCCCGCAGTTGATGCTTGATCTCGTGCAGCAGGCCGCGGCCTTTGCCGATCTGCGCGGACGGGATCTGCCCGGTAACGCACAACACCGGCGACGAGCAGGCGTAGGCCGTCGCGAGACCCGCGAGCGCGTTGAGCAGGCCGGGCCCCGGCACCATCAGGCACACGCCGGCGCGGCCGGTGATCCGCGCGTAGCCGTCCGCCATGTACGACAGCGCCTGTTCGTGGCGTGTGTGGATGACCCGGATCGCCTCCCGCTGCTCGTAGAGCGCGTCGAAGGCCCAATCCATCTGCACGCCGGGCAGGCCGAAGACCGTGTCCACACCCTGCGTCCGCAGCGCCCGCACCAGGGCCTGTCCGCCCGTCAGCGTCGTGGTCGCCAGTTCCCGGCCGGCCGTTCCCCCGTCTAGCGCGGGACCTCCGGCCGCTCCGCGGCCTCCTGCCGGTACCGTCACGTGCTGCACCCCCGATCGTGACTCAGATGCCCGCGGCGCCCATCATCATAGCATCCCCGTCGCCGAGCGCGCCCCGGCGCGGCGGCGGCCGCGGGGGCGATCACCCGTCGCGGGGTGGATCGTCCGGCCGTCGCGCCACAGAATCACGTTCAGCAGGATCAGCACGGGGATCGCGTACATCATCTGGCCCATGACCCACATGAGGACGCCGCCGAGGTGCAGGTCGTCGAGGGGGGAGAGACCCCACAGTCTCGGCACCTCCGTGTAGGCGGTGTACCAGGGGTGTCCCGCGAACGTGAGGGCGAACCCCAGCACGAAGTTCACGACGTCGGCCCCGATGAGGAGGGCGAACCGCAGGCCGAGCGGCGTGCGCACGAGCGCCGGCGCCGGCGAGACGATCACGCCCCAAAAGACCGTCCCGGCCGCGACGAAGCTGAGGTGCTCCGCCGCGTGCACCCACGGCGCGCGGAGTGTGGCGTCGTACGCGGCGGGGAGATGCCAGGCCAGCAGCGTCCCGTTGAACACCACGAAGGCGAGCACGGGGTTCCAGACCGCGCGCACGATCCGGCGCGCCGCCGGGCGCCGGTACGCCCACCCGATCAGCCCCGGCGGCACGGCCAGCGCGAACAGCGCCGGCGCCACCAGCGTCAGCAGCATGTGCTGCAGCATGTGCAGCGTGAACAGGTATGCCGCGCCGGCGTCGATCGGCGAGAGCAGTGCCAGGACGAGCGCCGCCTCTCCCCCCCAAAACGCGAGCGGCTGCCCGAGCCCGAGGCCCCCCAGCGCGCGCGGCGGGAACCGCCGCGTCAGGGCGAGATACCCAGCCGCCGTGGCGGCGAGCGCGGCGATGATGAGGGGATCGGCGGACCACTCGGTCCAGCGAAGGACGACGGACGGCATCGGAGACGGCGGGGCGGATCGGCTTACCGGCCGGCCCAGCCTCGCGACCGGCCGCTCGCCCCGCGCGAGACGGGGTTCGCCTCGCGGAAGACGGGGGCGACGGCGCAGGCGAGCTTGAGCAGCGCCATGCGGACGTACATCCCGGCTTCGGTTTGCTCGAAGATCACCACGCGCGGATCCCCGTCGACCGCGATCGGCAGTTCCGAGTGCGGCCCCTCCACCCGGGGCAGCGGATGCATCACGATCGCGTCCGGCGGGAGGCCGGCGAGGATCTCCGGCGTCACCGCAAACGCGTCCCGGACCTCCTCGTACGCCGCGGCGTTCGCCTCGCCGAAGCGTTCCTTCTGAATGCGCGTGACGTACAGCACGTCCGCGCCGCGCACCCCGCCGGCGAGATCCTCGGTCTGCGTCACCGGCACCTTGTGCCGCCGCAGATAGGCCAGCAGATCGTCCTTCATCTGCACGGCCCGCGGGGCGATCAACCGGATCGACACGCCGGGATACTTCGCCAGCAGGTAGCAGAGCGAGCGGGCGGTGCGGCCGTAGAGCAGGTCGCCGGCCACGGCGACCGTGGCGCCTTCCAGCGTGCCGCGGACGCGCCAGATCGTGTACGCGTCGAGCAGTGCCTGGGTGGGGTGCTGGCCCGGCCCGTCGCCGGCGTTGAACACGGGGATGGGCCGCCCCGCGCGGGATTCCACCGCGACGGCCGCGGCGCGTTCGGCGGCGCCCTCCTCGTAGTGGCGCATCACGATCGCCGAGGGACGGTAACGGCAGACGACGCGGATCGTGTCCTCGATCGACTCGCCCTTGGCGGCCGACGAAAATTCCCGCGCCGCCTCGGACGACAGCACGCGGCCGCCGAGGTGATAGGTGGCAAACTCGAACGACAGCCGCGTGCGGGTGCTCGGCTCGTAAAAGAGCGTGAGCACGATCTTGCCCTTGAGGAGGTTGCTGCCCCCGCTGTTGACGATTTCCTCGGCCAGTTTGGCCTCGCGGAAGACGCAGTCGAGGGCCGGCGGATCGAACTGCTGGGCGCGCAACACGTGCGGCCACCCCGTCCACAGGTGGAGCGTCGCCGGTGCGGCCATGATGGTCTTCCTCTTCGCGTCCGCCCGGGGACGGCCCTGCCGTTCCGGGCGGCGCCGGCCTGTCCCGCGCCTCGCGCGGGACAGGCGCCATGGAGGGACCCGGCGCGCCCGCCGCATACCTATTAGTGCCGGCGCACAACCGCAGCCAGCGAGACGGCCGAGACGTCCGAGAGGAGGACCGCGGCATGACCCCGGGGCCCGGGGGGAACACGTATCACGATCTGTTGGTCGCCCACATCGCCGCGTGGAGCCGCCACGATCTCGATGCGATCATGGAGATGATGACGGCGGACTGCGTCTACGAATCGTCCGGGGGCGAGGACCCGTGGGGCCGCCGGTACGTCGGCCAGGGCCAGGTCCGGGAGGCCTACGCCGATCTCTTCGAATTGCTCCCCGACATCCGCTATCAGAACGCCCGCCACTCGGTCGCCGGCGAGCGCGGCGTCTCGGAGTGGACCATGGTCGCCACGCGGCCGGACGGCAGCCGCATCGAGTCGCGCGGCTGCGATCTCTTCGAGTTTCGCGGCGGCAAGATCCACCGCCGGGACTCCTACCGCAAGCGGCGGATCGCGCGCTAGGAGTGCCGTCTACCGCTGGCCGAAGTCCCGTACGCCGGTGAAGTCCGGCAAGCTGAAACGTCGACGGCCTGCAGAACCTCGAAAGGAGATGGCGATGCCCGCCGCGGGCAGAGTCGCCCTGGTGACCGGCGGGAATCGAGGCATCGGGCTGGAGGTCTGCCGGCAGCTGGGTCAGCGGGGATTCGTCGTGATCCTGTCCGCCCGCAGCGAAGAGAAGGCCCGCGCCGCGGCGGAGCCCCTCCGGCGAAGCGGCAGCGAGGTGCGGGCGCAGCGTCTGGACGTCGCCGATGAAGAGAGCGTCCGAGCCGCGGCCGCCGCCGTCGAGCGCTCGACCGGCCGGCTCGACGTCCTCATCAACAACGCCGCGATTCTGTACGACACGTGGCAGGATGCCGCGGACGCCGATCTGGACCAGGTGCGCGCGGCCTTCGAGACCAACACGCTCGGACCCTGGCGGGTCACTCAGGCGTTTCTCCCGCTCCTCCGGCGGAGCCGGCGCGGCAGGATCGTGAACGTCTCCAGCGGCGCCGGCGCGCTCTCCTCCATGGACGGAGGCGCTCCGGCGTACGCGCTCTCCAAGATCGCCCTGAACGCGCTCACACTCATGCTGGCGGCGCAGCTCAAACCGGCGCGCATTCTCGTCAACGCGGTGTCTCCCGGATGGGTCGCCACCGACATGGGCGGCGCCGGCGGCCGCCCGGTGGCCGACGGCGCGGCGGGCATCGTGTGGGCGGCCACGCTGCCGGACGACGGCCCGACCGGCGGCTTCTTTCGCGATGGGAAGCCGATCCCGTGGTAGCGGCGAACCCGCCGTTCACCCGCGCCCGACGAAGGGCATCTTGGTGGCCATCACGGTCAGGAACAAGACGTTCGTATCGAGCGGCAGCCCCGCCATGTACACGACGGCATCGCCGACATACTTGGGGTCGATGCGCGGTTCGGGACGCATCGTCCCATCGGCCTGCGCCACGCCCTCCACCATGCGCTCCGTCATCGGCGTGATGGCGTTCCCGATGTCGACCTGCCCGCAGGCGATATCGTACTTGCGGCCGTCGAGCGCCGTGCACTTGGTCAGGCCGGTGACGGCGTGCTTCGTCGCGGTGTAGGGGGCGGAATTCGGGCGCGGGGCGTGCACGGAGATCGATCCATTGTTGATGATGCGGCCGCCGCGCGGCGTCTGGCTCTTCATCACCCGAAACGCCTCCTGGGTGCAGAGGAACGTCCCGGTCAGGTTGACGCTCACGACGGCCGTCCACTGCTCGTGCGTCAGGTCCTCGAGCGGAATGCCGGGCGCGTTGAGGCCGGCGTTGTTGAACAGCAGATCGAGACGCCTGAACGCCTTCGTGGTCGTCACGAACAGACTCCGCACGGACGCCGGATCGGCAATGTCGGTCGGGACGACCAGGCGGCGCGACGCCGGCGCCTTGGAGGCCCGGGCCGTCGCCTCGAGCAGCGCCTTGCGCCGTCCGGCCAGCGCCACGGCGTACCCGGCTTTGAGCAGGGCCAGCGCCACCGCCCGGCCCACGCCGGTCCCCGCCCCGGTGACGATGGCGACTTTGGTCGACCGCGAAGGCATCCCGCGCATACCCCCCGATGCTCGGCCGCTGCTTCAGCACACCGCAAGGATGTGCGGCTCGTGTCCCGCGCTTGGTGTCAGGTCAGGACGGTAACTTCTGCGGCGCGGACCCGGGTCGTCCCTCTCTGCCGCTTGGGTCGGCGGACAGGAGCGACTCGTGCAACATCTCCACGTCGTTGCCCTCCACGCCCGGGTCACTCAGGGCGTAGAGGGTGCCGAACACGGCTTCATACGCGGCAAAACGGGCGATCACACTCAGGTCCCGGCGCGCGGCGCCGGCCGCCAGCAACCGTGTGAGTACCGTGCCGACGTCCGCGAACGGCGCATCGGGGCTTCGCCCGGATGCCCTCACCGCGTTGTCAATCCAGCGCTCCTGCATGCTCGGATTGATCACGTCGTCCCACAGCTGTCTCAGGAACTGTTCCCGGGATGCCACCGTCGAATCCCTACCTCAATGCTCGTCCGACGGCCGCGCCCTCTGAGTCAACACCCTCGGAAGATTCAGGAGCGTGTTGGTGATCTGCTCCAGCACCACCCGGCCCGGCGACGGCGCGGGCTGCGTCTGGACGGGCGCGCGGTGCAGCGGCTGGGGTTGTGGCGCAGGCGGTAGCGGATGGGGCGGCGGAGGCGACGGGGCGGGTTTGTCCGGAATTGCGGCGATCTTCACCCCGGCTCCGGATCGGGCGCCAAAGAGAGCGTGCCCCGGCTGCACGGCCAGGGCCACCGCCACGGCCAAAGTGAGCAGTCCACAGGCGACTGTCAAACGTCGCATCATCGCGGGTCACCCCGGTCATTTTACCCCTCGCCGGGCCCCGCCAACGCTACGGCCGGGGAACTGCTCCCTGCGCCGCGGAGGAGACAAGACGCGCGTACTTGGCCAGCGCCCCGGCCCGATACCGCGGTTCGGCCGGCGTCCAGGCGTGAAGGCGCCGCTCGCGCTCGTCGGCCGATACGTCCAGATCCAGCCGCCGGCCCGGCAGGTCGATCGCGATCATATCGCCGTCGCGGACGACGGCGATCGGACCGCCGTGCGCCGCCTCGGGTGCCACGTGGCCGATCGCAAAGCCGTGGGACCCGCCGGAGAACCGTCCATCCGTGATGAGGGCCACTGCTTCCCCGAGCCCCGCCCCGACCAGGGCGCCGGTGACGGCTAGCATCTCGCGCATCCCGGGGCCGCCCTTCGGTCCCTCGTACCGGATCACGATCACGTCACCGGGGGCCACCCGGCGCTTTGTAATCGCCTCCAACGCGTCTTCTTCCCGCTCGAAGACGCGCGCCGGACCGCGGAAGGACTGCCGCCGGAGCCCCGCCGTCTTGATCACGGCGCCCTCGGGGGCCAGCGTCCCCCTGAGAACGGCGAGCGTGCCGTGCGGCGCGATCGGCGACTCGGCCGGATGCACGACGTCCTGACCGGCAGGCCGCGTCACCTCCGCCAGGTTCTCCGCCATCGTCCGGCCGGTCACGGTCATGGCCCGGCCGTGGATCAGCCCGGCGTCCAGCAGTTCACGCAGCACCACGCTGACGCCCCCGACCCGGTCGAGGTCGACCATCATGTATTTGCCGCCCGGATGCATGTCCGCGATGTGCGGCGTGCGGCGCGGAATGACGTCGAAGTCGGACAGCGCAAGCGGCACGCCCGCTTCCTGGGCCAGCGCCAGCAGGTGCAGCACCGCGTTGGTCGAGCCGCCCATCGCGGTCTCGGCCGTGATCGCGTTCTCGAAGGCCTCCCGCGTCAGGATGTCCCGCGGGCGGAGGCCGTCCCGCAAGAGGCGCATCACCGCCTCGCCGCTCCGCCGGCAGATCTCGGGGCGCCGGGGATCGAGCGCGGGGATCGATTCGCTGCCGGGCAGCGCCAGGCCGAGCGCCACCGAGCACGACGCCATGGTATTGGCGGTATACATCCCGCCGCACGACCCCGCGCCCGGGCAGGCGGCGCATTCCAGTTGATAGAGCTGCTCGGGCGTCATCGTCCCCGCCGCGAACTTGCCGACCGCCTCGAACACGTCGACGATCGAGACGTCGCGCCCCTCGAACTTCCCGGGCATGATCGTCCCGCCGTAGAGGAACACGGACGGGATGTTCAGCCGGGCCATCGCCATCATCATCCCCGGCAGGCTCTTGTCGCACCCGGCGATCGTGACGATGGCGTCGAAGCCCTCGGCCAGCACCATCAGCTCGACGGAATCGGCGATCAGGTCCCGGCTGACGAGCGACGCCTTCATGCCTTCGTAGCCCATCGAGATTCCGTCGCTGACGGCGATCGTCGTGAACTCGATCGGAGTCCCGCCGGCCGCGCGGATGCCGTCCTTGACGTGCCGCGCGAGCACGTTCAGGTGCAGGTTGCAGGGCGTGACCTCGTTCCAGGACGAGGCGACCCCGACGAGCGGCCGATTTAAGTCTTCGTCGCTGAGACCCGTGGCGCGCAGCATCGCGCGCGCGGGGGCGCGGTTCGGCCCCTCCGTGACCGCGGCCGACCGTTGTTTCAAATTGGGAAGCGTCCTGGCCATACCGGCTGAGCCCTCCCTCGAACCGCCCATTGAATCACGTGTGAATCACACGCGCCGATGCTGCCGCCGCGACGTCGGCTGCGCCCGTTCGCCCTTCTCGTCGGTCCGCCGCGAGCCCTGCTCGATTTGCTGGGACATGAACACGCCTCCGGGCCCACGCCGCAGGTGCGGCCATACTTCACCACACAATGTAATGTCCGTACTTTAGAATGGGAGCGTGACGCCCCGAGGCCGCGCCGCGTACTCGCCGAACCCCGACATTGCGCGCGTCGCCGCGCTCATCGGCGACCGGGTGCGGGCGGCGATGTTGCTCGCGCTGTTCGACGGGGCCGCGCTGCCCGCAACGGAGCTCGCGTATCGAGGCGGCGCGTCCCCGCAGGCCGCGAGCGCGCACCTCCGCAAACTCGCCGAGGGCGGGCTCCTGACGGTTACCGCCTCCGGGCGCCAGCGGCGCTACCGGCTCGCGGGCCGGGAGGTGGCGCACGCGATCGAAGCATTGTTGCCGGTGGCGCGGCCCCCGCGGATCATCGCGCTGACCCAAGGCATCGCCATCGAGCGGCTCCGAACAGCCCGAACCTGCTACGACCACCTCGCAGGACGGCTCGGCGTCGCGGTCACCGACGCCCTGGTGAGCCGCCGGGCGCTCCGCGCGGGCGGCGGGGAGTTTCACGTGACCGCGCGCGGCGAGCGGCTCTTCGAGGACCTTGGGATCGATGTGTCCGCGCTCCGGCGCGGCCGCCGCGCGCTCGCTCGAGCGTGCACAGACTGGACCGAGCGCCGGCCGCATCTCGCCGGCAGCCTCGGCAAGGCTCTGCTCGACCGCTTCCTCGCCGACACGTGGATCACGCGCGCTTTCAGCGATCGGTCCGTGCGGCTCACGGCGAGGGGCGAACGGGCGCTGGAACGCCTCTTGGGGGTGAGGGCATGGACAACGTCCTCGATGTCGCAGTAGCCCACGCCGCCGAATATCTGGAGACGGCCCCGTCCCGGCCTGTGGCCGCGACCGCGACCGTCGGTGACCTGCGCCGGCGGTTGGGCAAGCCGCTACCCGAGACCGGCACGGACGCCGAGGAGATCCTCCACGACCTCGTCCGTGACGTCGAAGGGGGTCTCGTCGGATCCACCACCGGCCGGTTCTTCGGGTGGGTGATCGGCGGCACGCTGCCCGTCGCGCTCGGGGCGGATTGGCTGACGTCCACCTGGGACCAGAACGCCGCCTCCAATCTCACGTCCCCGGCCGAGGCCGTGGTCGAGGAGGTCTGCGGCAGCTGGTTGCGAGAGTTGCTCGGCATTCCGCCATCGGCGTCCTTCGCCTTCGTGACGGGGTGCCAGATGGCGCATACGACGGCGCTGGCGGCCGCCAGGCACAAGCTGCTGTGGGACCGCGGCTGGGACGTCGAG
This sequence comes from bacterium, assembly GCA_035945995.1. Lineage (NCBI taxonomy): Bacteria > bacterium. The sequence goes on along the minus strand of DASYZR010000011.1, from coordinate 1,324 downwards.
CGCCGGGGCCTGTCCGGGGCGCCGCCGGCGGCATGGATGCCGGCGCGCTCGAGGACGCACTCAGCCGGGCCGGCGACCGCCCAACGGTCCTCTGCCTCCAGGCGGGTGATCTGAATACCGGCGTGTTCGATCCGTTTGAACGCGCGTGTTCGGTGGCTCATGAGGCCGGTGCATGGGTCGACGGGGCGTTTGGCCTCTGGGTGGCCACCGGCGGGCGTTACCGTCATCTGCTCAACGGCGCGGACCTCGCGGACTCCTGGGCCACCGATGCCCACAAGTGGCTCAACGTGCCGTTTGACTCCGGTCTCGTCTTTGTCGCGCACCCGCCGGCCCACCGGGCGGCGTTCGCGCAAGGTACGAGCTATTCGGTCCCGCACGGGGACGTCCGGAGCCAGAAGGATTGGAACCGGGAGTGGTCGCGCCGCGGCCGCGCGTTTCCGGTCTACGCTGTGATTCGGGCGCTGGGCCGTTCGGGAATCGGCGCGATCGTGGACCGCTGCTGCGCACATGCCGCGCGTCTCGTCACAGAGATCGGGGCGCTCCCCGGCGCGGAGATCGTCGCCGCGCCGGTCATCAACCAGGGACTGGTGCGATTCCCGGCCACCGACGGGGACCACGACCGTGCCACCGACGGCGTGATCCTGCGCATCCAGGCAAGCGGCGAGGCCTGGTTCGGCGGCGCCGCGTGGCGCGGGATGCGCGTGATGCGGGTATCTGTCTGCAACTGGCGGACTACGGACGACGACGTGGAACGGACCGTGGCCGATGTGCGCCGTGCCATCGCCGCGGCGCACGCCTGATCACACCGGGGGGGGCACATGGCGATCACAGTGTTCATCCGGTATCGGCTCGAGCCGCACAAACGGGATGCGTTCGAAACGTACGCGCGCCGCTGGCTGACGATCATTCCGAAATGCGGCGGCGACCTCATCGGGTATTGGATGCCTCATGAAGGGACGAACGACGTGGCGTACGGCCTGATCTCGTTCCAGAGTTTGGCGGCCTATGAAGCGTATCGCGGACTGCTACGGACGAACCCCGAGGCGGCCGCCAACATCCAGTTTGCCGAAGAGCAGCGCTTCATCGTCGCGGAACGGCGGACGTTCCTGCGGCCCGTGTCGTGCTCCGGAACAGCCGCCGCAGGGCCGCGCGCACGAGCAATCCCGCCCGCAGATCCCAGCAGTTCACGATCGCGATCCGAAAGCCCCCCGGCGGCATCGCATGGTGCTCGGGGAGGATCGTCTCGTCGAACGTGATCTGGATGCTCGAGATTCCGTCCACGCCGCGCAGCGCGTCGACGTCCGCGGGATCGATCGTGTAGCGC
>DASYZR010000010.1 GCA_035945995.1 bacterium | reverse complement strand
GTCGCCTGTTCTTCAGGGATCGAGAAGTGGCAATGAGCCCGAAGTGGTTCATGACGACGCGAGACTTCTTGCCGAGATCAATCGAACTCATACGGGTTCCGCCCCCTCGATGAACACGGCCCCGTGCTCTGCCTCCCGCTCAACAGCCGCCTGCCTGATCTTGGCGTTCCCCCACTGGCGAGCAAGGGCGCGGCCGGTCGGGCAGAAGGCGCTGTCGTCCGCCAACTCTCCACCGGCGGTACGGCACTGACGGTACCGCTGGGTGTGGCTGATAAACGTACGGTACGTCGTCTCGGGATCGATCATCGGTCCCCTCCGTGGAGACGAAGATCGCTGAGCTTCTCCGCGGGCAAGCGCGCACTCGGGGCCACGCGGATTTACGGATCTGTGGCGGAAGGGCAGGACGGATGCGAAGGGAGGGAGGGGCCGTCCGTGGGGTCACCCGGTGACGGGCGGCTCCTGCAGCACTGCGGTGGTCACCGGGACGGCGACGCGAACCGCCGGGCGTTCTCCAGGGCACGCTCATACCCCCGGAAACTATAGCCCGTGACGGTCACGAACCGGCGTCCTCGGACGTCATTGCCAGAACCGGCCAGCAGCGATTGTAATCCTGCTGGCGCAGGACCTCGACGCCGCGCTCAACTTCCTCGCGGGTCACCGGATCCACCGTAACGTAGAACCGGTTGACCGGTGCGAGTTCGTCAACGGCCGCCTGCCCCGGCCTGGCCAACGTCTGTGCGGACTGCATGGCTCTCCCCTCCCTGGGCTCGGGCTACCCCTTGCTGGTGCGGGCGGCTCCCACCGGCCACCGGGGATCAGTCTCGGGGGCCGTGAGGAGTCGCCCGCGGGCGAGAAGCCCGGGGGAGAGAGGAGAGCTGGAGCCGCCGATTGTCAAAGTCCGAGTGCCCTCTGAACGGCAGTGGTAGCGTACTGCTGAGGTGTCTGCGTGCGGGAGGCAACCAGCGGGGCAACGTGAGGCGGTACAGATTCGCGTTCTTGTGCGTCACAGCGAAACGATGGCAAAGCGTCCCGCCATTCGGAACCGATGATGTGGCACCCTTGATGAAGAAGTGAGAAATCGCGCTACCTTTACTCGGCAGGAATATGCTGGCTTTGCGCAACGTGTTCGTGATAGGTGGAAAAACTCCATACGATCGAGGGCACAGTCGGTGTCTCGGTTAGTCGTCCTTTACTGGAAGGAGATACATGAAACCGATGAGATACGTTGCGCGGCCCATGGGTCTTCGGAAGCGGATCGCTTTGATCGCGCACGACAATACAAAACACGACCTGTTAGAATGGGCGCGCTTCAATAAAGGCCTGCTGGCCGAGCACGAACTCTACGCGACGGGAACGACCGGTAGGCTGATCGAGGAGCAACTCGGCCTCACCGTGACGTGTCTGCAAAGTGGTCCGCTCGGCGGCGACCAGCAGACCGGCGCGCGAATCGCGGAGGGTGCCTTGGACTTCCTGATCTTCTTTTGGGACCCGCTGGAACCGCAGCCCCACGATCCAGACGTCAAGGCCCTACTGCGAATCGCCGTCGTGTGGAACATCCCGGTCGCCTGCAACCGAGCCTCTGCGGACTTCATCATCTCGTCGTCGCTCATGACCGAACCCTATGAGAGTCTGGTCCTCGATCATGGTGAGGCCCAGCAGGTGCGCATCAAAGAGTGGGGGCTTGCAGAGACACCTTCCCAGGGATAGTTGTCAATCACGTATGACTTCATGAAGCCGGGTGGGCGACAAAGGGAGCTGCTCCAATCCGTGGAGGGGGTCACGAACAGGCTTGCATCCCTCCCGCACCACCCTGCCCCGCCCAGCGCACGCGCAGCGTGCGCTGGGCGGTGCCAATCTCACAATCTCACTGAATGCCAGATGTCAGGATGGGGCATCGATCTCCCCACGTTCCCGCAGGCTCACGTGGCTGGACTCCCCGATGATGATGTGATCAAGCACGGGGATGCCAAGCAACGCACCTGCCTTCGTGAGTCGTCTTGTCAGGTGTAGATCGGCACTGCTCGGTGTGGGATCGCCCGACGGATGATTATGGCCGAGGATGACGGCTTTCGCCCCAGCCAAAACGGCCGCTCGAAAGACTTGCCGCGGGCCCGTCTGCGCGCTGTCGAGCGTGCCCACGCCTGCAATGTGAACGCCGATGACGTGGTGTTTGGCATCTACGAGCAACACGGCGAACGCTTCACGGTCGTAGTCCCCGATGATCTGGTGCAGAACCACCGCGGCGTCAGCGGGCCCGCAGATGGAACGCGTCTCCGACTTGACCGTGCCGTCACGAACGAGCGCGACGCGAACGACAGGGACCCTGTACACTCGTAAGTCCTCTGACTTGAGCGCTTATCGTTTCGCGGTGTCAAGAGCGTCGATTATTTCGTCCACCCGGTGCGTGGCCATGCGGAACCACAGCATCCTGGGAGGCGCAGGCCATAGGCTCGCCGTAGACGCGGCGCATCTCTTGCACCCGAGGAGATAGACGAAAGAATACGTGCTCCGCAAGATCAAGCACATCGATGTCGAATTTCATGGTGCCATCTTGGCACCGACTGCAGGTCAACGCCGCGACGGGCAGCGCACTGGAAGCCCACCGACTCGGTCGGCTTCATCGGTGCAGTACCCGCACTCGCACGCCGGTTGGTCGAACTCAGACAACACGCCGAGCGCGCCGCACGACGGACAGTAGTCGGTCGGATCCTCCGCCCCGTGACCGAACGCTTCGCAGAACCTGTTGGCGTCGACTGCGGGCACGGCGAACTCGTTGAACGGCTCGCCGAAGCACTCGCACGCCTGGTTTTCACAGAAGACGGCAAATGGAACCCTAGCGCAGGTAGTCCCCACGGCTCGTCCTCCTAGGCGTTTCGTCACGTTCCAGCCCTGGTCGCGCGAGGCCGACCATTGTCCGGCGCCCGCCGGAGTGTCAGCGCGACCGCTCGTCCAACAACCGCTGCATCCCAGGAATGACCGCGCGAGGCATGGAGTTGTCCAAGCCGCAGCCTTGGCAAGGTCGCGGCGCGTTGCACGGCGTATTACGAACCTTAGGTGCGCCGAACTGGAGGTATGATGCGATGCTGGCGAGCAACCGCATAAGCGATCTGATCCGTTCGTACGCTGAGGGGCCGCGCCTGCTGGAGGCCGCGGTGGCCGGCATTCCCTCCGAAGAGCTCCGGTTTACTCCGGCGCCCGAGCACTGGAGCATTCACGAAAACGTCGTCCACGTAGCCGACACCGACCTCGTCGCGGCGGCCCGGATGCGGTATGTCCTCGCTCAACCCGGGTCCACGCTGGTCTCGTTCGATCAGAACAAGTGGGCGCGGGTGCTGGACTACCGGTCACAATCCATGGAAGGGGCGCTCGCGCTCCTCCGCGCCGTCCGGGCCATGACCAGCGAGATGCTGACGCGTGCGCCTGTCGAGGCGTGGGAGCAAGTTGGGATCAATACGGAGGCGGGACCGCAGACGCTCGAGTGGCTGGTCGAGCACTTCGCCGGCCACGTGCATTATCATCTGCGCACGATCGCAAAGCGTCGGTCGCAATACGCCGAAACGAGACGTTAATTTGCTGGTGGCCGACGTAGGTTTTGCGAGGCGCAGGTGCGCCAACGGGGTCGGCGCAGTCCTGCGGGATCAGGGCGAAGACGCATCGGTCCTGGAGCCGTCGATGATCGCCTGACGTCTCCGGCGCGGAGCGCCGCTGATACCTGAGCATTTGGCTCAGCGGGCGTTCGGCCCCTCGAGCGGGGCTCGAATTACACCTGCCGGTTGTTTAACAGCTAGATATTCTCGCTTTGAGCGATTAGCAAAGTCTATTTCGAACCCGTATCAGGAGGAGAACTGTGAGCGTGCAGTAGTGGCGAAAGGCGTGGAGTTACTCGTCGCGCGCCAGCCGCCGAAGTAGGCGTGTGCGTTGTCGCGGTATTTCCGCTCAAGATCACTCCCGAGGAGATTGCCTACGATACCGGTGAGGGCATTCAGGTTTCTCTCGGTCCGCCGCTGCGCGTTCGCGAGTTCTTCCAGACGTTCTTCGGTTCGCCGCTGGGCTTCGGCAAGCTGGCGCACTTCCCGGGTAAGCGCACGCAGCTCGGCCTGGGTCGCCTCATGGGCCTCGGCGAGGCGCTCCAGAGCGGCTTGGACGGGATCAACCCGTATTTTGCGCGGATTTGAGGATGGCTTCGGCATGACCGTGCTCATTGTCGCATGCGCCCGATCCGAGCGTCAATGCAAACGACCGTCGTACACCGCCGTACCGTTCCGGCGCGGAGCGCCGTGCGATGGGAGGGTCGGGCCTGGGGGCACTGGGCGCGGACTTCTTCTTCATAGGCCGCGGTCATGTCCATCGCGACGGCGTGCAGCCGCGCGCGTCTCTCAGGGCCCAGCAGCTCGAAGAACGGGCGGACGTCCTCTCGCCCTCGACCCTCGCCCACCCACAGGACGCGCTTGCGTGCGGGCTCCAGGATCACCGGCGCATACCGATGGCTGCGGCGCACCGCAAACTCGTCCATCGCGATGGCCTCGATCGTCGAGAGATCCACGGGGAGCAGCCGGTCTGCCAGCGCGGCCGCGTCCAGCGTCTTGACGGTATCCCAGTCGAGCGCGTAGAAGTCGGCGACGTGCTGAATGGGCAGCACCCGGCACAGCCGGACGACGCTTTCGGCCAGCCGGCTCGTGACGCGCGCCCACGGCGACAGCCACGACAGCGCTTCGAGCTTCGGACCGCACGTGGGACACGCGACACGGTAGCGCGGGACCCAGACGTAGGTATCGGCATCGAGGATTGGCAGATCTCGCACGCACCGCACGGTGACCTCATGAACCTGGCGGGTCGCCTGCCCACATTCCGAGCATCAGTAGGTGGGGGCGTCGCGAACCAGCACAATCTCGACCCGCGGCCGCTGCTCAGGACTTGCTGGCTCGCTTCGCTCGCGCGCCTTCAGACGATACCCTTCCCATCCGACCAGGACATTGGTACAGTGAGCCTGAGGCAAGGTGCTTCCCCTCCCTTGAGACCGCGCGTCGCAGCACGGGCTCAAGGATCCGGTGGGGTACCTTGCCCTCAACGTCTGACTATGCGGCTATCCCGGTTTCACCGGAAGAACCAACCCTCACCGCATATTCGTGTGGACAGGTCCGTGGCCGTCATCTCTCTGCCAAAGGGCCCTCAACTACGGAGCTTCTGGCACAGCTGCAATGCGATCGGTTTCAACAGCTTCGTCGCCGGTCAGAAGGTCCTTGAACACGACGACGTTCCGGTGACCCCCCGCAGCCGACGGTACGATGAGCGCATTGAAGCCGGCACGACGGGCGGCGAGCGCGATGTCTTGCGGAAGAAGCCAATCCATAGACACCAAAGACGCTTGACTGATCCCGAGTTTGTCGAGCGTGGAGGCGTCCGTCAGATCAAGGGCCTTCCGTACGCGCACGCGGATATGCGCGTGCCAGTACCGTGGGCGGATCCCAACGCGACGTTGCATTTCAGCCCGGCACGCAGTGTCGGTGTCGGAGAGGTACAGGGCACCAAACTCGCCACGAGGATTGTAGCGGCCGCCGTGCTCAAGCGCTCCTCGGTCGCTGTCGGCGTCCTCCCTGTGGGACTCCGCAATGAAACGGTGCCAAACGCCCTCAACCTTTCGAGGGCGTACATCGGCCATCGCCGCCTCCAGGCGGCTGATGCGGTCAGCGGGCATAGCGGGTTAAGCTGGGATCCCGTGCACGATCCGGCCCAGGAGATCGTAGACCTCGCGGGCACCGAATGGTGGATCGTCGAGCATGATTTGGCGGGGCGTCTTACCGTGCAAGTCAGGTTGCGGGGAGTTGAGGAACGCCTGCTGCTCTTCGGCCGTCGGCGCAACTTCCTGGAGCATGCGGGCAATTTGGATGAAGTAGCGCGCCGTCTGAGCGTGCACAGCCCGCACCCGCCACTGGCGGCTTTCCCATCGAGACACGGTTTCAGCCCGGACCCGCCCAAGCGCGTGCCCGGCCTCAGCCTGAGTAAGACCGAGCACCGTACGGGCTTTTCGGAGCTTCTGCGGCGCAATCGTCGCTGTGGCCGTACTCATCGCAACCTCCTCAAACACCATCTTGACATATATCAAGGCGCCCTGCAACCCTTTGTCTACGCCGCTGGTTCGTATCAGGCCGGCGGGGAAAGGGCATTGCTGAGGGCCGCGCCGTTCTCTGACCCCCAGAGATCGATGACCGGGATACCGAGTCCCCGCGCAATTCGAATACCCTGGCCGGTCCCACCACCCTGGGCCGAGTCCTTCGCGGCCGCCATCACCGCAGCCGCATTGGCCACGATCCCGAAATTGCGGGCGTGCAGGGCGAACATGCCGCAGGTCAGCCGCTCTGGCGCCGGATCATAGGTCCGTAGGCTTTCGGTCCACGCGCGATCCAGGCGAGGATCGTACACTTCGACGCTCACGCGCTCATAGTATTGCGACCGGACCGAGCGCACCCACGTCTGCTCGTAGGTAAGCCACGGGAGGACAAGGTGGACACTACCCCCGGCCGCAAGCGCGGCGGACGCCGCCGCCTGGTCGGCGCCACCCGCAGCACCGCTCACGATCAGCACGCGCCGCTCAGCTAGCAACGCCGCGGCCTGGGCGAACAGAGTCCGTATGGACGAATACCGACAATGCTCATCCAGAGCAGAGTGGCAATCAGCCAAGACCAGAACGAGCGCGAGAGCGGTGGTGATGTAATGGTCGCAAACGCGCCCCAGAAAACCGTGGCGGAGAGGAGCGATACCGGCGCGCGGATATTGTACTGAAAATACCCTCAGCGCAGGATCATATGGCCCGTCGCAAACAAGACGAGGCCGAGGAGCAGCAGGAACAGGAGCATGGTGTGCTTCCTCCTTTCCTCCACAGTTCTTCCGCCGCGTTCCCGCACGTGCGCGGGGTTCACACATTCGGTGATACCTCGAACGCGCGAGACCTAAACAAGTTTAATCGAAGATTGAGGCGGTGCGACTGGGGGACGAAACGCGGGCGCGCATCCAAAGAACGCGCCGCCCAACGGTGGTAGTGCAAGTTGCCGACAGGTCGGCCTGAGCGGCCGGGTGGCAGCGATCGAGGTGCTGCTTGGCCCCATGGCCGAGCTCACGCCGGCGCGGGCGATGATCCGGACGTCCCGCCCGAGCGCCCTGTACACGCTCATGGAGCAGAGTATCGACGCCGGGTGTCCAACGATGGAGCGCGCACTGGTCGAGCTGGTGCGACTGGGCAAGATCAGCGAAGAGACGGCCCGTGAGGCCGCGGTGCGGCGCGACGGGTTTGATCGCCTGATACGGGCCACGGGAGCCGGCCGGTGAGGCGTCGGCGGGCCTCGACGCTCGCGGAGGCGCTTGTGGCGGCCGTCATCCTGGCGGTCGTGGGCGGCATGCTCGTCGTGGCGCTCGCGCAGGCCACCCAGGCCGGGCAGCGCGCCATGCTGGGCGCGCAGGCGCGGCGCCTCATGCAGCAGGAGCCCGAGCAGGTCCGCAGCGGCCGCGGGATTCCTGTAAACGGCACAACGTGGCACGGACTCGCCTCCGGGGCTGGTTCATCCGATCGTTCACGGCAGCACGGTTTTGCTCGTGCCGGTGCGTGAGGGAAGCACCGTGGTGGCGCTCGGCCTCGGAGACGGGCTAAGCGCCAAACTTGCAGTGTCAATCGGCACCGAAGCGGGAATCCGGCTGATTTCACTCAGCGGCTCCGCTGTGAGGGCTGCGAGCGCTGCGCCGACCCACACGCAGGCGCCCCTCAGACAGCCCGATCCGACGCTGGCGTCGCCAGCGGATGTAGCCGATCCCCCAGGGAACGCTGTGGGCAGTTTCATTGCCACACTATCTCCCGATCAGCGACAAGCCGTGTTGGACTACCTGCGGTCCCGTCGTTGGTGTCACTGAGCACGCTGGTCCGGATGCTCAATGCGGCGCAGCAGCACATGCTTGTTGACGTGCTAGCCAGTCACGATGCGGTGACCGCAGGCGCGCCACGGACGCCTCAACAGGCGCCGTCGCTCGCCGCAGCGCCGCCTCAACCAGCGCATGGGACCGCGCCCCCAACACTGGCGCAGGTCGATCTCGGCGTTACCGTGAGTGCACCGGCGGGGATCGCCGTCCACGTGATCCCTATGGTGACGGGGAGCCTTCTGTACCTCAGTTACGTCCTCCAGAACAACACGAATGGCACCCTGCATGCTGATCCGCACGAGGTGCAGGCTACAGGTGGACAGCCTATTGATGTTCGGCAGATGGACCCCGGCGCGCCAGGGATGATCGCGGTGGGCAGTGTGGAGATGGGGGTCATCCGACTGTCGTCGCTTCGCGATCGTGTCAGCGTAACGTGGCGGCTCCGGAACGATGCGGGAGACGTTGTGCCGGTGGGAATCCTCGTGACGAGTCCACGTTAGAGACCAATGAGTAGCCGCCCCGATGCCATTTGGTCAATCGTAATTGACAGTTTCCATTCCCGCACGCCGGCGACATGATCGTTCGGCGGCCTCTATTATACGCAAGGCATCCAGTGCCTCGGTTAGCGTCGAGAGCGGTTGCTTTCCTTCAGCGACACAGCGGTCAATAAAGTGATCAATCTCGTTGCGGAATCCTTCCTCATAGCAGGGGAGTCCCCATCCGGGCCCGCGGTCGTCTTGAACCTGCGCTTCGTTCCACGTGTAAGTGAGGGCTCCCTTCGTTCCAAGGACTTTATACACGACGGTCCAGGGATCGTGAGCAAGGTCTTTGGCGGCGAAACTGCACCACAAGTTTGCTATGGCGCCGTTCGGCATGTCGCACACGATCATGACCTGGTCTTCGCAGGTTAACCGCCGATAGTGCACTTTGGAGGCCGTTGCCATCAACCGCCGCGGCCGCCCGAGGAGATAGAGCAAGGAGTATGCGTGGTGGACGCAGACCGCCCGCAAGACGCCGCCGTAACGGCTGGCTACCGCCTCGGGGTGATAGACATTGTATAGTATCCACAGGCTGGATATCCGGCCAAACCTGCCCTCGTCGATCAGGCGTCGGGCGCGTTGCAACGAGGCATTATAAATGTAATTATGCGCGGGCATGCAAATCCGATCCGCTCTTTTTGCCGCTGATTGCAGTCGCTTAATATCCGCAGCCCGCCAGGCGACGGGCTTCTCCACCAAAACGTGTTTCCCCGCCCGGAGGCTCTTGAGTGCCGCCTCGACGTGGCCTTCAGGCGGTGTCAGGATGTGCACCGCGCTTACCGCGGCATCTTGTAGCGCATCGTCGATGCTCCGAAGAGTTTTTCCGCCGAACTGTTTGGCAACGTTCCGGGCGCGCGCAACCTTTGGATCGTATACGCCGAGGAGCTCTGCGTTCGGTTTCGCGGCGATGGCCCGCCCATGCATTTCCGCCACAATTCCTGCGCCGATAAAGGCCACACCAATTTTTCGATCGCGAACTGGCGCACCTCCCAGACTTGGACTAACGGATCCCGTAAAATCGCGCGGCATTGGACCCAAAGACTTTTCCTTCGCGGGCTTTGTCCAAGACAGGCGCCAAGATCGTTGAAACGACCTCAATCACCTGATCGTATGTTCCGGCCTGCAGGCAAACAGGCCAGTCGCTTCCGAACAGTACACGTTCCGCGCCGAAACATTCCATCACGTGTTCCACGTATGGCCGGATGTGCTCGGGCGTCCACGCCGTGTGATCTGCTTCCGTAATCATTCCGGAGAGTTTACAGTACACGTTCTCATGCTGCGCGACCTCACCGAGGAGCGACTTCCAGGGCTCCATCTTTTGCGCCCTTATCTCGGGTTTGGAAATGTGGTCGATCACCGCTCGTACATTCGGCACCTTGTCGAGAACCCGGAGGACGTAAGGCAAATGGCGCACATAGGTGAGGAAGTCAAAGGTCAAGCCGCGCTCGGCCACCAGCTTAAGGGATCTGACAACGGCGGGTTTTAGAACGTAATCGTCTTCCGCAAGATCCTGGAGCATGGGCCGAAGCCCGATAAATTTCCGCTTCTCGCAGTACTTCGCGAGCTGATCGGGAAAATCAGTCCCTTCCATGTCCAGCCACCCTACGACTCCGCCTACGAAGTCGTGGCGGTGCGCCAGGCCGAGTAAAAAATCGGTCTCCGAAACCGTGGGAGCCGCTTGGACCAGAATTGTCTTGTCGATATTATTGCTGGTGAGATGCGGCTTCAGGTCCTCAGGGTAATAATCCCTGTACAATACCGGGACCGCCGGCGACATCCAGTAATAGTCCCCCCGACTCACCTGCCAGAAATGCTGGTGACTGTCGATCCTCATGCGGTTTACCTTGTAGCTTGCGCGTGTGTCCGCATCTGCGTCACGGTTGGGTGAGCCCCCAGCGCTCCACCGTCCGCATTTCCCAGGGCTTGAGCAGCAGACGATCCATGAACAACCAGACCACTCCAACGGCAAAAATGCCAACCAGCATCGTCGCGGTGTCGAAGTACCGCGCAGCATTGAGGATCATATAGCCAAGCCCCGTCCCCGACGATCCGACAATCTCCGCCACGACAAGGGCGCGCCAGCCGAACGCCATCCCGGTGCGGAGGCCGCCCAGAATGTTCACCAGTGCCCCGGGCAGAATAACGTGCCAGAAAACATCCCGGGGCCCTCCGCCCAGCGTCCGGACCGCTCGAATGAGATGCTGCGGAATGGTTAGCGCGCCCGTGACCGTATTGAACAGCACGATGAAGAACACGTTATTCGCCACAACGAAGATCACGGCGCTTGGACCGAACCCGAACCAGATGATCGCCAGCGGGATCCAGGCGATACCGGCTACCGAGTTGAAGAACGTCACGAGGGGTCGTAAGAACGAGGCGACGTACCGGTTGGTTGCGATCCCCAGCCCAAGGGGAATCGCCAATCCCGCGCCGATGGCAAACGCAAGAATAAGCCGCCAGAAACTCACCCACGCATTGGCTGACAATTGCCCGCTGGTCAGGAGATGCCAGCCGACCTGCCCCACCATCTGCGGTGGTGGCAGTTTATAGGAAGGTATGGCCGCAACTTGCGTCACGAGCACCCACACCGCGATGCTACCCGTCACGGCCAGCACTGCCGGCCTCTGGCGGACCGCCTCGCATGCTCGTGTGCCCAAACGAGAAATCACCCTATCCCCACTCCGTCGTGGTGACCATTCCCCACCGTTCCACCGTGGCTTGTTCGATCGGTTTCAAGTAAAGGCGATCGAGCCCTAGCCAGAGTAGGCCCAATATCGCCATGGTGACGATGATTCTGCTGGTAACCCCTTGCTGGCGGGCGTAGAAGAGAAGGTATCCAAGACCCGAATGGGCTGCAATCAACTCCGCACCAATGAGCGCACGGAACGCAAATCCCGCCCCAAGCCGGATGCCCGTCACAATGTCTGGAAGCGCACCTGGGAGCATTACCTCCCGGGCGAGAAACCATCGCTTTGCGCCGAGTACACGGACGGCGTTCACTGTGAGCGGTGGAATGCGACGTACGCCCTGAATCGTACTGTAGGTCACCAAGAAGGTGACGACATACGCAATACTGACGACGATCGTCGTCAGGCCATAGCCGAACCACAGCACGAAAATGGGAATCCAGGCCAATTCCACAATCGACTGGAAAAAATTCAGGATCGGCGTCAACATCGCGGACACAAAACGGTTGGTGACGATCACTAAACCCAGCGGAATCCCGATGAGGATTCCGATCACGCACCCAATAGTGTAGCGATACATGCTGTCGACGGTGTAGGAAAGGAGGATGCCATTTTTGATCAAGTCTCCGCCGGCGATCACGACCGACTCCGGAGACGGATAGAGATAGCCGGGGAGCCCGAGCCACATGACCGACACTTGCCACGCCGCAATCAACACGGCGAAGGGGAACAACGTTGCCACCAGCCGCATGATCGGAAGCACAGCGAAGCCGAGCCACGACGCGTGACGCGGAGGCCGATTCGGATATGTGCTTGTGTTAGCCAGCGCCACGGCCGTTCGCCTCGCTTGGCTCCTTCTGAACCTCGCTGCGGACCGTACGCGCGATGCGATCGCGGAGGCTCGCAAGACGCGCGTGTGAGATATGCCGCAGCGACCGATCGGTGTCGATGTCCACAGCTTCTTTGAGCCGGGCCGGCCGCCCGCTCAGGATGACTACGCGATCGGCCAGGAAGGTCGCTTCCTCCACGGAGTGGGTGACGAAGACGATCGTTTGACGTGTCGCTTGCCAGATGCGGACGAGTTCCTCCTGCAACGTTTGTCGAGTCTGCGCGTCCACCGCCGCGAAGGGTTCATCCATCAACATGACCTTCGGCTTGGTGACGAGCGTCCGGGCGACGGCGACACGCTGTTTCATTCCGCCGGAGAGCTCGTGCGGGTATTTGTTTTCAAACCCAGATAATCCCACGAGATCGATGACATCAGCGATGCGCAGCGCCTGCTCCCGGCGCGGGACTCTTTGGAGACGTAGGCCCAACCCGACGTTGTCACGGACTTGTTTCCAAGGCAGAAGCGCATACTCTTGAAAGACCATTCCACGGTCCGGCCCGGGCCCGCGAACCGGGGTCCCATCAACGAAGATCTTTCCGCTCGTGGGGCTGAGCAGTCCAGCGATGAGGTTCAGCAGAGTCGATTTGCCGCATCCGCTGGGCCCGAGGACGCAGACGAATTCGCCACTCGCCACGGCGAGGCTCAAATCCTGGACCGCGTCAATCTGTGTGCGTGTGTATGGATCGATGTATGAGTAGTTCAGGTCTTGAACGCAGATCTTCGGGGGGCACGCATCCGCATTGTCTGATGCCGTCCTCATTGGGGGTGTGTTTGGAGCGCGACCCGAGCGACCCAATAGTTCCGGGCGACCGCCCAGATATTGGCGGGGGAGACTTCGTCAAGATACACTCGGCGCCTTTCGACTCTCACAATATGCCCTTCACGCTGCAAATACGTGATGTGGAACGCTTCGATGCTGAAGTTCACGTCGACCACGATATCCTGCGGAGCAGCATGCGTCGCCAGCGCCGCGCGAAGCTGCGGGGTCATCCGCCTTGGCGCTTCAAGACGATTGAATAGACTCCAACCCAAGGCCGTCCCAACTATCACGACGGTCGCCAGCACACTGACGTGCCTCAGGGCCCCGAGCACTCGCCAACCTTGTCGCCGATTGATCATAACTTCGCGCTGTTTTCATTCCCTGAGCTGGTTTCGAGGTGCGATCGGAGGCAGATCGTCGAACAGCTGAGGAGAGTCCCGCTGTACCTGCAAGATGACGGACGCGTCGGTAAACTTGGCGATATCCACCGCGGCATGGAGGACACCCAATTTCACCAAAGCCGGGATGTAGTTCTTGTTGAACCCCTCAATCGTCAGCTTGGAAATCCGCATGTCGAACACAGGGTAGCGAATCGCCCGAGTCGCCACCTCGGAGTTGAGGCCTGTGATCCATCGCGTATCAACTTGCGCCGCTTTGTCCAAGTTGTGGCGCACCCACTGCTCGGTTTCGGCCTGCGCAGCAAGGACACGGACCAGCACATTGCGCTGTTGCGCCAGTTCTTGGCGTGTGGTGACGCCAATACCTGGACCGAACCAACTCGGCGCATGACCTTCGACCACTCGTACCGACCCCGGCACTTCCGCGAGCACCACCGTGGTCCATGGTTCGAAGAGCGCGGCGGCATCGATGGCCCCCTGTCTGAGCGCCACCGCCGCATCTGGCGGGGAGAGGTTGACCAGGGTGACCCCCTGGGGGCTGACGCCGGCTCCGGCAAGCACACTGTCCAGATACGGCTGTGGGTCCGCCCCGAAGGGAACGCCGATTTTCTTACCCGCCAGACCCTTAAGATCGCCGACTCGCACCCCTGATTTGGCGCTTGCGACGATGCCTTGGTTGGCGCTGTATGACATCGAGTTCGGCGTACCGTGATTCACAACGATCAGCACAAGCGGGACACCCTTGCTGGCGCTTGCAACAAATGGCGTAGGTCCCACCATGCCGATCTGAATCTGGCCGGCCGCGAGCGCGTTCACGACCTCCACGCCAGTTGGATACACGGTCACCTTTACGTCAAGCCCGTGTTTTCGATATATCCCGTTATCGACGGACGCAAAGACACTCACTTCATCGACGGCCGCGACCACACCAATCGCCACCGGGGTGAACGTATTCTGTGCCGATGCGCCCCCGCCGTTCCCGGTGAGCATCGTGACCACCGCTGTGAAGATCAATACCACCACCCAGCGCCACGATCTCATTGTGCGTCCACCTCGTCCTCTCTTGACGTGAAGTCAATCACGATGGAGGCCCCTGTGTTTGCGTTGCGACCGATCCAAAGATCCCTTTTGCGATACTTGACTGTTCCGCGGCAGCCCGCTGCCGAAACACATCCGCCCGAATTGCCCAGACACGGCCGTCCCGTGGCGCTGCCAGCGCGGCCAACTCGGCCAAGTGGCCAGCAAGGCGCAGATCACCCGCGCCCGCGAGGGCGCGGGCCCTCTCCGCAAGTCGCAGCGGGCCGCCTGCGAGGCGGGCGATCTCTCGCGCGAGGTCCGCTTCGGACGCCGGCTTTAACGTGGCCGGGTTCCCATCCCACCAGCCGCCGTATAATCGCCAGATGTTGCGGACAATGAATTCCGGCTCATCGAGAATGGGGCGCAGGTACGGACGCCGAGTGAGGTGTTCGGGAGCCTTGACGCCGTGGATGATCTCGTCCAGACGCGAACCCTGGTTCATCAGCGCCAGCGCCTGCGTTTCCAACGACGTCAAGAGCTCCGCGGTCTCGGTCAAGGTCTGGCGGATCCGATCAGAACCGAGGACCGGCAGCCCGTGCCCGGGCAGCAACACCTCGGCGTCCAAGGCGCTCATCTCTTGCAGCGCCGCGGCCCAGTCGCCGGCGTACCGCTGCACTTTCTGCGGATTTCCCGCATTGGGAATTGCCCAGATGAAGAAGTCGGCAGAGCAGAGTACCTTCCGGACAGGCGCCCAAATCCAGGTGTGGTCATTTGTCTCGCCGCGACCGTGGTGAAGTTCAAACCGCTCGCCGCCGATCTCCAACGTAAGGGTGTCGCGATATGTCTGATCCGGGTATCGGTATTGGACGGGCCAGCGGATATTGGGATCTTGGAATTGGCGTTGATTGATCGTGGTGTTGTATCCGGTCGTCCGAAGATACCGGTCAAATCGGCGAGGCACGTCCTCATGTGCGACGAGTCGGGGCCGAGGCAGCCCTCGTGTTCTCGCTTCCTCGTCGAACAGAACAATACCCCATACGTGGTCAGGATGGCCGTGCGAGTAGATGATGGTGTGCACCGGTGCGGATGACCAAAGGCGAAGGGCCTCGTGAACCTTGCCGGCCCAGGGCTCGCTCCCGGTATCCACCAACACAAGTCCGGCGTCCGTTTCGAAGGCGCTGACGTTGCCGGCGGACGCGATAAATGCGGTCCGCGGAGCAACCTCTACCAACGTACCTAAGTGGAGAAAGGGGCTATTTTTCTCGATCGGCACATCTCCGCGCCAAAGCCGGTCTGCGAGTTCGATAAGATCTTCTCCGCTCATCACGGTGCCAACCTCGCGACGTTACACTTGACGTGCGTCAGATGGTCCACGAAACGCGTGACATTTGGTTCACGAGGTAGTGCCGCAATAAAAGGGGGGCAGGTCCAAGACGGCGGCGGCTGCGGAGTCATCGTGATCGAACCTTGTGTACGTGCACTAGACGCTCCGCGGCGATCGCGATGGCCTTCGCCCTGGCATCTGCAACCGGCTCCAGAAACTCCCCGAGCCTGCGTTCTGCACCGTCGATGTGCGTAACGATGGCCGCAGTCAGTACGTCTACATCTCTGTTTCGCAAGGCCTCGTAGATGCCACGGTGCTCAACCAGCGCCTCGGCATAGTCTACTTCTCCCCGGTTATAGTAAAGTCGGCCTGTTTGGACGTGTACGTTGAGAGAACGGTACACTTCCAGCAAGACCTGATTATCTGCCGCCGTGATCAGGTGCTCGTGAAACGCCCGATCATGCTGGCTGAACGGTCGGAAATCGCGAAAAGTCGGCCCCGGCGTGAGTTTGGCCATCGCCTCGAGTTCACGCTCCAGCCGTCGAAGATCCGCCAACGTTGCGCGCACAACCGCTTGCCGCCCGGCCTCGACCTCGAGCAACCGCCGCACGTGCATGAGTTCCGCAAGCTGTCGTTGGGTTGGAAGTGGCACAACGGAGTAGCCTCTGAAGGGCGAAGCCGTTGCAAGCCTTTCAGTCGCAAGCTGCTTCAGAGCCTCACGGATTGGGGTTTGGCTCACTCCCATTTCGGCGGCCAACCCGTCTATGTTGATCCGGGCACCGGGACGTAACTTCTGATCCATAATGCGACCCTTGAGTGCCTCATAGACAGGCTCCGCTAGCACCGTTCGCGATGCTGTTGCCTGAACCCGATTGTTGCCTCGCACAACCATCTCCCGGGTGATGCCAATCAAACAGTCCATGGCGCATATAGCATAGTGCTTAATCCTGTATGATTTTCAACTGGAGACTTCCATTTTGTCTTCTGAAACCCTTCCGTCAGAAACCGAACAGGAGCTGCGCGAATGGACGAAAGCGGCTACGCCGCTGGAGAACTAGTGTGCACGGTGAGTCCTGAAGCTCGTCGAAACATTGCCCAAGGAGCAAAGCCGAGTTGGGGACGCGCCGGGGGGCTGTCCGGTCGATGGCCATCCTTGCTCCGTCCCCGCATAGTGAGACGCCGCTCGTTCCGTTTTGCGCGTCCCCCGCACGCGCCGGGTCTCGAACTCGTGCACTACCCCAGCCTCACGCGGGGGTGGCGGGAGATTCCCGAGGTGTACACATGGTTCACGATCGCCAACCCCATGATATTCAGCCGAGCGCCCGCGGTGATGCACGGGGGCAGTCTTCATGGCGGCGGTGGGCAAGCAGGGAGTGCCGGAACAGCCTTGAAAATCCAAATCGAGACCGTTGGCGGAGCAAACCCTGCCGTTGATGCCGACGGCGTGAGCCAGTACGTCCCGGCGGCAGCGGAGTACGAGGCGCCGCTGCCCGATGCGTGTTGATAGGAGGGCTCCCCGATGATCGACGAGGAGCGGGCCGCGATGACCGGCCTCGTAGTGGAGTGGGACGAGGCCAGGCACCGCTGGGTCGCCGCGTGTGATGACCCGGCCGGCGAGGAACGGCTCGTTGTCAACGGGGTCACGCGCGAGCAGGCCGAGCGGTTGCTCGACGAGCGATGGCGCGCCCGGTTGGAAGGGCTCGACCGCGAAGCCGAAGACGACCGTACCTGACGAGTTGGGGAGGCGGCCTACGGCGCGTCGGCCTGGGGGCTCCGGGGTCCGTGCAACCCGGTCCAGCGAGTAACCGGTCCCACGAGCAACCCCTGACCGACCAGCGTCCAGACGACCAATCCGAGAATCGCCGCGGCGACCGCGTCGTGCCGAGGTAGCATCAGCGGAAGCGCGAGCACCAGGGCCACCGCGACGCCGCCGCGTAGTCCGCCCCAGACCAGGACGTGACGCCAGGGCATCGGGACCGGGGCGTCCGGCCGCGCCAGCACCCCCGCACAGACGTAGACGGCGAGCGCGCGCGCGCCGAGCGCAGCCACGACGACGATGGCGATCAGCCCCGCGTGGCGCGCGAGCAGCGACAGCGGTACCAGCAGGCCGACCAGCAAGAACAGCGCGGAGTTGGCGAGGAAGGCGACCACGTCCCACACGACGCGCACGGTCTCCTGTCCCGCGGGAGTGACGCGAACGCAACGCCCGCGGCGACCACGCCGATGACGCCGCTCGCGCGCATCGCCTCGGCCGCGACGTACGCCGCGGCCGCCGCCACCAAGCTGCGGATCGCTTCGACCACGGGTTCGGTGACCCCCCGGAGCGCGTAGGCGACGGCCGTTCCGACCAGGGCGCCCACGCCGGGCGCGGTGGCGCCGGCCAGGCCAAACAGGACGATCGCCACGGCGTCGTTGACGACCGCCTCGCCCTCGAGCACCGTGCCGAGG